>JBQCGE010000628.1:0-2576 GCA_051955955.1 Verrucomicrobiota bacterium | reverse complement strand
GAAAACCGACAAGTGCGGGATTCCAGCAAATCCCGAGTCGGGGCGGTGAACAACTTTGGGAGCACGGACGGCTCGTCCGAACTTAACCCAAACTTACCCTGACCAAACTCTTTAGAAATGTCCTCTTTTAACACAATGAGAATGTCCTATCCGCTGGCATCCCCCCCAGCGGCCCGTCCCGGTTTCACGCTTCCCATTCAGCTTCCTTCCCGTTTTACTCCTCTCCAGCCATGAAAAAATTCAAGGTTGGTGTCATCGGTTACGGATGGGTTGCCACGGCCCACATTGCTGCCATTAATGCCACGTCTCTTGCGGAGGTTCGCGCGGTTTGCTCCTCGCGCCCATTGGATTCCGCCGAGCTATCGAAGCTTCATGGCTCCTCCATCACCACTTACTCGCAATTAGATGAAATGCTCCGATCGGATCTCGATGTCATTTCAGTTTGCAGTTATCCCAACCAACATGTGGAGCAGGCAATCGCCTCTGCGCGTGCCGGGAAACACTTAATTCTCGAAAAGCCGCTCGCCCTCAATCGCGCCGACTTGCGCAAGCTGGTTGGGGAAATCCAAAAGGCAGGCGTCAAAACCTGCGTTTGCTTCGAGTGCCGATATTCGAGCCAGTTGCTCGCAACCAAATCAGTCATTGATCGCGGTCTCCTCGGCCAAATCCATTATGCCGAAGTCGATTATTATCACGGCATCGGGCCATGGTATGGCCAGTATCGCTGGAATACCCGCAAAGACGCTGGCGGCAGCAGTTTGCTTTCCGCTGGTTGCCATGCTCTGGACGCGCTGCTGCTCTGCATGGGAGGCGAAGTCGAATCCGTTTCAAGCTATGCCACCCAGTCCAAAAATCCGGATTTCAGTGCTTACGAATATCCCACCAGCAGCGTCACGATTCTGAAGTTCAAGAATGGTCGCGTGGGTAAAACAGCTTCCATCATCGATTGCCTCCAACCTTATTATTTCCACATTCACCTCGTCGGGAGCGAAGGTTCGCTGCTCGACAACAAGTTTCATTCGACGCAACTTCATGGCTTGAATAAAGCTCATTGGAGCGAGCTATCCTTGAAAATGCTCGATAGCGGCGATGTTTCGGATCACCCGTACCAAACTCAATTCCACGCTTTCTTCGAAGCGCTCTCAAGAAACGAGGAAATGCCATTGACCACCCTGAAGGAGGCGGCGTTTACGCACGAAGTCATTTTCGCCGCCGATCAATCCGCTGCTGAAGGCAGGCCCATATCGCTGTGAAACGTTCCCGCACCAAATCGAATTCACGCACAGTCGCGATGGCAATCGCCGCACACCCGGACGATATCGAGTTCAACATGGCCGGCACCCTGCTGCTTCTCAAAGAGCGCGGATGGGAAATTCATTATCTGAACTTGAGCAGCGGTAATTGCGGCAGCAATAGCATGACTGCAAGCCAGACCCGCAAAGTCCGCCGCGCCGAAGCCATGTCAGCCGCTGCCCTGCTCGGAGCGCAATTTCACCCCGGCTTTTGCGATGATCTGGAAATTTTCTACGAAATTAAAAACCTGCGTCGTCTTGCTTCAATGATTCGCGATGTGGGCCCGTCAATCGTGCTGACTCATTCCCCAGAGGATTATATGGAGGACCACATGAACACCTCCCGCCTCGCTGTCTCCGCCGCGTTCGCGCGCGGCATGCCGAATTTTGAATGTCTTCCTCCACGTAAACCGATTGATGGTGACGTCGCAATTTATCATGCTATGCCGCATGGCTTGCAGGATCCGCTCAGGCGAATCGTCCAGCCGGAACTATACATCGATGTTTCCGATGTTCATCCGCAAAAGCGCCTTGCCCTTGCTGAACATCGCAGCCAGAAGGAATGGCTTGATGCCAGCCAGGGAATGGATTCTTACTTGCTGGCCATGGATCAATTCAGCCGGGAATTAGGCATTCGCTCCCGAAAATTCCAATTTGCCGAAGGTTGGCGGAGGCACCTGCACCTTGGCTTTTCCGCGGATGACTCTGATCCATTGCGCGAAGCACTGAATGACTGCATTCTAATCAATAAAAATTATTTAAAGCAGCTCGCGACTCCTGCGATTTAAATCAGGATTTCACGAAGGGAAAATTATGCCGCGAAAAACCAGTTCAATTGCGCCCGGTTGGTGGGATTACACGACCCTCGAAAATGATTTGCTCGCGGATGTGGCAAAGCTCTCCGCCAAAGATTTGCTCCAGCTTTCACGTCCCGGCTTCCAGGTCGTCTTCTATGACACACTCCAGGATTTTTATCTCGCGGAAGCGCTTGAATATATCAATGCATGGCGGCAATCCACCGCCGATAATCCCTGTGGCATTTGCGGTCCCATTGGCCCCACCGAGCAGCTTCCGCTAGTCGCGCGCCTCGTCAACGAATTGCAACTCGACCTCTCCCACGCTCACTTCTGGGCCATGGATGAATGGGTCGAAAATGGCCAGCCCGTTCCTGTGACTCACCCGCTCTCGTTTGAACGTGCGGACCGTGAACTCTGTTTTGACCGAATCAGCCCAGGCCTGCGCCTTCATGAGGCGCACCTCCATTTTCCACGCGGCGATTTCCTC
>JBQCGE010000627.1:0-8058 GCA_051955955.1 Verrucomicrobiota bacterium | reverse complement strand
TTTGACGATAAGTCAAAAGGGTACTGGCTGCCAGCCAATGAAACGCCTGACGTGCAGGCACGATTGGAAGCCGTCGCGGGGCAAATTGAAGCGGCGTTGCCGGGCATCCTTGGCCTGACAAATCGCATTAACCAGGTGCTTTCAAATGTCGCGAGCATGACCGAACAGGCCCAAACCGTTCTTGCGGATGCACGGCCCATGCTTTCGAACGTAACCACGATCTCAGCGAACCTGCGCGACCCGAAAGGTTCACTGGGTGAGTGGCTTATCCCGACAAACCTGCATTACCAACTTACCGGAACTTTGGCGAACGCGAACGTCACACTCACGAATGTGAATGCCACTATTTCGCGGACCGACACGAATATTACGATGCTGGCAACCAATCTTGATGTGACGCTAATCAATGTGGCGAATATCACCAGCAACCTGAACCAACAGGTGCAAAGCAACAGCAATCTGGTTAAGAGCATTTCAGACACGATCATTCACTCGGATGAGTTCATCCAAGGGCTCAAGCATCATTGGTTGCTCCGCTCGGCTTTCAAAAACAAAGATAAAGAGGAAGAAAAGAAGGAAAAGGCGCCTCGTCCACCTTTGAAAGCCGGAAAATGGCGGTAAATATTGCCCCAAATGAACCTGTCCTTCAAATTTCCTAGGAAATTCGCGTTTTTTCTCTTGCGCGGTCGAGATGAAGGTTTTTAATACGCCCAAGTCGCAAGACTTGCAGGAACCAACAAAAAGATAAAATATGGCGAAACCTCTAACAAAGTCGCAGATCGCAACTTCAATCGCGGATAAGACCGGTGTGACCAAACGGACCGCAACGGAAATCCTCGAATACATTGCTGAATTGGCCTACAAAAACGCCAAGAACAGCTTCACGCTCCCTGGTTTGGGTAAACTCGTGCTGGTGAACCGCAAAGCCCGCATTGGCCGCAATCCAGCCACAGGCGCTGAAATCAAGATTCCAGCCAAAAAAGTGGTGAAGTTCCGCGTGGCCAAGGCCTGCAAAGACGCGGTGCTCGGCTCGAAATAATTTTTTGAACCAATGCACAAGGCACTCTGGCAGCAGAGTGCCTTTTTGCTTTTTGCCAGGGAGATTGAACAGTAAAGCATGAAAATCGCCATCGTCGGAACAGGAGCCGTGGGGAGTTACTACGGCGCCATGCTCGCGCGCGATGCGCATGAAGTCCATTTTCTTTCGCGCAGCGATTTTCAGCAGGTCAGGCGTCACGGAGTGAAGGTCATTAGCGACCAGGGCAATTTCAATGTGCGGCCAAAAGTGGCGCAAACTTCCTCGGAAATAGACGTTTGCGATCTCGTCGTGATCGCGCTCAAGACAACCGCAAATTCAATTTTTCCCGAGGTGCTTCCGCCTCTAGTCGGCCAGCACACCGCAATCCTCACACTGCAAAATGGACTAGGCAATGAAGAGGCATTGGCGCGGATCTTCCCTGCTGAACAACTTCTCGGCGGCCTTTGCTTCGTTTGCATTAACCGCACTGCCCCAGGCGTGATTCATCATATCGCCCATGGGAAAATTGAAATGGGCGAGTTTCAACGCTGGCCTGAGCCGCGCACGCACGATATCGCAGGAGCTTTTCGCCACGCTGGGGTGCCATGCAAAGTTCGTGATAACCTTGAAAAAGCCCATTGGGAAAAACTTGTTTGGAACGTTCCTTTCAACGGTTTATCCACGGCCAGTTGCCTTGGAATCCAGGCGTTTCATTCAAGCGAACCTCCCATGGATCAGAAGCATGAATGCCTCACTACCGACCGCTTGCTGGATGATCCGGAGTGGTTGCAGATCGTTAAAGAATTGATGGACGAAGTGCTTGCCGCTGCGAACGCGTTCGGCCTCAATATCGAGAAGGAGTTTGCGGAAGAACAAGTCTCCAGAACACGCGTCATGGCAGCGTATAAGCCTTCAACCATGATCGATTTCGTGCGAGGATTGCCGATTGAGATTGACTCGATTTTTTTGGAACCGCTTCGGCGTGCTCAATCAAAAGGAATGCATACTCCGCGTCTCCAGCGCCTTTGCGAGCTGCTTCAATATTTAAATGAACATCTGAATGCCCGAAACCATTCATAATCTCGGAATCATTGCCGGCAGCCGTTCCCTTCCGTTTTTGGTGGCTCGAGAAGCCCGCCGCAGTGGAATTAAGCGGATCGTGGCTGCAGGGTTCGAGGGCGAAACCGATCCCGCTCTTGCAGGGGAAGTCGATGAGATGGTCTGGTTGAAAGTCGGTCAGCTTTCCAGGCTCATTTCCACCTTTCGTGATCGTGATGTGCATCATTGTGTGATGGCTGGCCAGGTGGCGCCAAAAAACCTGTTCGATCTCCGGCCGGATTTGCGGGCCATGATGTTGCTTTTACGCCTAAAGGAAAAAAACGCTCACACCATTTTCGGCGCCATTGCCGACGAACTGCAAAAAGATGGAGTCACGTTAATTGAAGCTACGCCATGGTTGACCGAAGCGATGCCGGGCCCGGGATTTGTGCTTGGGCCGAAACTTTCCAGGACGCAGCAGGATGATGTTGAATTCGGTTTTAAAATCGGCCAGGAGATTGCGCGACTGGAGATTGGGCAGACCGTGGTTGTAAAAGATGGAGTGGTGCTGGCCGTGGAGGGCTTTGAAGGCACAGATCGGTGTATTGAGCGAGGCGGTGAGTTGGCTGGAAAAAAAGGGGGCGCAATCGTCGTTAAAGTGGCTCGAATCAATCACGATATGCGTTTCGATATTCCCTGCATTGGCGAGCGCACGATTGAAAACTGCGTAAAATCCGGCGTAGATGTGCTGGCCATCCAGGCGCACAAAACGATTCTACTCGAGCGGGAACAGGTCGAAGCGCTGATCCGCCGCTCGGGGCTAACACTTTGCACCGTGCATTGAGGAATTTGAAATACTTCTGTTTTGCCGCATCAACTTTCCTCAGATTAAAAGCTCGCTTGGCTAGTCCTATTCCGTAACGATGTATGCCGAACACGTATGAAAAATTTAATCGTTTCGGTCTTGCTTGCCGGTGCGGTGCTGGGCTTTACCCAAAATGGGAGCGCCGCGGAAAATCACAAAGTCGGGGTTGGCCCGAGCTTTAAAGGCCCAGTTGGCCTTCAGCTTTACAGCCTCAGAGGCAGCTTTGCCAAAGATGTGCCTGGAACTCTCGACAAAGTCAAAAACCTCGGCTTCAAGTATGTCGAGCTTGCTGGTACTTATAATATCGCTCCCGAGAAGTTTAAGCAGATGCTTGACGAGCGCGGGTTGGTAGCAGTCCGCGCGCATTTTCCTTACGAAAGATTTCGTGACGATGTCGAAGGAATTTCAAAAGAAGCCAAAACTCTTGGCCTGAAATACGCCGGTTTGGCGTGGATACCCCATAACGGCGACTTTGACGAGAAGACCTGCCGGGAAGCGATTTCCGTATTCAATAACGCGGGGAAGACGCTCGCTAAAAACGGCATTAAGTTCTTTTATCACACCCACGGATACGAATTTCAAAAAACAGCGGACGGCACCTTGTTCGACCTCCTCATGCGCGAGACTGATCCGAAAAACGTGAAATACGAAATGGATGTATTCTGGATTGTCCACCCCGGCCAGGATCCCGTCGCACTCTTCAAAAAATATCCGCACCGCTTCGAACTGATGCACATCAAGGATATGCGCAAGGGGACGCCCACCGGCCTGCTCACCGGCCATACGGACGTGAACAATGATGTTGCGCTCGGGACTGGCATCATGGATTGGCCAGCCATTTTGAAGGCCGCCAAAAAGGAAGGGGTGAAATATTATTTCATCGAGGACGAATCCGATTCAGTGGAGCAACAGATTCCGGTCAGCCTGCATTTCCTGGAGCAGGTTAAGTTTTAACGGGGCCCGTTTTGGCCCAACTTCGGTTTAGGGGAGCCTAAGCGCTCCCTCTTTTTGTTTTCATCGTTTGCTTCTGGCGGAAGAAATCCAAAGTCTTTGGCGAACACATCCATCGAGCCATGTATTTCCACGGTTCGGCGGGAAAATGGATCGCGAAATTTTAATCCGGCAGCGCGGAGGGCCAAAGGAAACTTCGCTGATCCAGGAGAGCCACCGCCGTAGAGTTCGTCACCCAGGATGGGAAAGCCCGATTCCAACAAATGCACGCGAATTTGGTGTGTTCGTCCGGTGAGTGGGCGTGCTTCGATTAAGCTTTGTTCGCCTTTTCGCTCGATCACCCGAAATAAAGTTTCCGCTTCCTTCCCGGTTTTGGACACGCACATTTTCGTTTTGCCCGTTGATTGCACTGGCGCAACCGGTGCGGCGCAGCTCCACGCATCCTTTTTGGGGGAGCCTTTCACAACAGCATAATAGATCTTCTCAACTTGCCTCGACTCAAATAACCGGCTCAAAATGGGCAAGGCTCCCTGGCTCTTTGCAAATAACAAAATACCGGTTGTCTCCGCATCCAGGCGGTGAACGAAACGGAGAAATTTCAGGTTCCGTGAACTGGCCCAAAATTCCCGCCCTTTAATGGAAGATTCAATCGCGAGCTGAAGGTTGCGCCCTGTCCTGTCCCAGTCAGAAGGGACCAGAAGCCATCCGGCCGGTTTATCGATCGCGAGAACGGAGCGGTCCTCGTATAAAATTGGAATCTCAATGCCGCGGCCAAGAATAATGGTTTGAGGCTTGGCCACAATGAAGCACGATTTTTGACCAATCAGGCCCGTTCGCGGTTATGGCTGTACTTGCCATTCCGGCGCTGGCGCGATTGGTTGAATTCAGAAGTTGCACCTTCGCGTCCATTTGCCTGGTTCAAATAAAGTCCCACCAAAGTGGATTTGCTTAAGCTGCTTTTCTTCCGTCCAAAAAATGTTCGGGCGAATTTCGCCAGAAATTTCATCAGATCATCTTGCGATAAACCAGTGAAATGACAAGGAACAAAGTAGGATAAAACCGTTTAGCGCGATCAGATCAAGTTCGCCCCTGCACCAGGACCTTAAAAGCCCGCCCAAGGTGTTCCGGGTGCATCAGGGACATCAACTGCCGATACCGCATTGGCGTCCAAAGCGGAAAACTCGACGGGCTTTCCTCCACTTGCTCCAGCAATGTTTTGATAAAATTTCCCTGCTGGGTCAACGATTCAGTCTTTAGACCCGCGCTTTCTCCGGCCGCTATGATCAACGAAAAATTCACGTGGGCGGTAATGTCCTGTTCACCTGCCGCACCGAGGATGTTGTCGTGCAAATGATGGCGGGAATACGCACGCAACGTTCCCTCCGCCCGTTGCGGGGTTAAAAAGTCGTCCTGTAACAAACCGTAGTCGATGGTGAAGAGCCAGCCGCTTTGCAACGCATGTGCCGCCTGTAACCACCACGATACCGCTTCTGGTGAAATCTCAATCGTGAATTGGTCTGGCAAAACTTCCAGCAGTTCGCGAGGCAAGCGGGCGAGGAGCTTCTTCGCGTTTGCGCTTTGCCGTTCGGTCGGGACAGCGCTCCATTCGAAGCCCTCCTCGCGAGCGGTTACGCCCCACTCCATCCATTCATTTCTCGATGCATTCCATCGCAAAACATGCACCGGCATGGCATCCAGCAGTTCGTTCGAAAAACATATGCCGTGAAAATCACCCAGTTCCGACCACGACTTTACCCACCGCACTTTGCCGTCAAATGGTTGCAAGGTCTGAGTCTGTGCGCGCACTCGTGAAGCCGAAGGTTCAATGATAACGTAGGTGGCACGCCGGAAGGCTTCCTCCTGGTATTCCTGCAAATAGGCAAGGATATCCCGTGCAAGTTGCCCGTCATGTGCGCCAGCTTCGATCAACACTGGCTCAGCAGCATCAAGTCGGCTGAAGCGCCGCGCGAACTCTGAGCCGAGCAATTCTCCATAGAGCGATCCCACGCTCACACTGGTCATGAAATCTCCCTCGCGACCGGTTTGGCGCGTGTGGCGCTCGTAGTAGACATGAGCCGGATGGTACAAAGCAAGTTCCATGAAGCGGGCGAATGAAATCACTCCGCTCGCTTTGATTTCCCCACGAATTATTTCTTCGAGTTCCGTCATCTGGCGCGCACCCGATCCGGTGGATAGGAGTTGCTCCACCGGAAAGCGGTCAATACGATTCCCTCCCATGATGGATCAGAAAAACGCAATCGTCACGAACGGAGTTCGGGCGGATGGCCGGGCTAATGACCAACTACGTCCGGTTCGGTTCCAGAACCATATTGCCCCTTATGCCACCGGTTCGACTTTGGTGGAATGGGGAAATACCCGGGTCATTTGCGGGGTCACCGTCGAGGAAAGCGTACCGCGTTGGATGAAGGAGCAGGGAGTGACCGGGGGATGGATAACGGCTGAATATTCCATGCTGCCATATTCCACCTTGCAACGGAAACCACGGGATATCAGCAAAGGGAAGATTGATGGTCGTTCCCAGGAAATTCAACGCCTGATCGGCCGCGCTATGCGCGCCGCGGTTGATCTGGAAAAGATTGGATCTCGAACCATCTGGGTGGACTGCGATGTGTTGCAGGCTGACGGGGGGACGCGCACAGCCGCAATTACCGGGGCAATTGTCGCGTTAAACCTCGCAGTCAAAAAGCTCCAGGCCGAAGGCAAAGTGACTTCCGATCCGATGAACGCCGGGGTCGCGGCAGTGAGTGTTGGGGTGGTGAATGATACGCCAATGCTTGATCTTTGCTATACGGAGGATGTCGCCGCAAAGGTCGATATGAATGTCGTCATGACTGCGCGCGGCGAATTCATCGAACTCCAGGGCACGGGTGAGGAATCCACTTTCAACGACGATCAACTCAGCGGCATGCTCGGACTCGCCCGCGGCGGCATCCGTCAGTTGCTCGAATTGCAAAAAACCGCCATCGCCCATGGATAACCCCACTCGTTTGTATTTGGTAAGACACGGGGAGGTGGAGCCTCGTTATCACCGGGTTTTCGGAGGGCGGATTGATATGAATCTCTCCGCACGGGGCGAGGAGCAGGTGAAAGCCGCCGCCGAATATTTCCGCCGCCATCCCCCCCACGTGCTTTATTCCAGCCCAATGAAGCGAGTTCAGCAAACGTTAAGACCACTGGCAGATTGGACCCGACTGGACCCGGTCATTTTGCCAGGGTTGCGCGAAGTTGATTTTGGAACCTGGACCGGGCTGAGTTGGGACCAGGTGTTCGAACGTTTTCAGGTCAGCGCCTTCGATTGGCTTAACCAACTTGAGTCGGGCTCAATAGCGGACGCCGAGGCGGTTGCTGACTTTCGCCAGCGGGTTGGTGCGAGTCTGGATACGATTCTCTCCCAGTCCCCTCACAAGGAAATTGCCGTGATCGCCCACGGTGGCGTGATTCGCATGCTGCTGTCGCTTTTGTTGGAAATGCCATTCTCACGCATGTCAATGTTCGATGTGGAATACGCGAGCATTACCAAAGTGAAACTCACCCCGACCAAGCGCGAAATTGAGCTGCTGAACTTTTGTCCCTGGCGCGATCTATGAAATTTGAAAATGTTTCGGTCGTCTCGGTGATTACTTCGCTCTCGTGCGAGGAACCGGTCAGCGCTTTATTGGAGAATCTATTCGGCGGGCCGGCGGCAGTTTACTCGAATGCGGAAACGGGCCAGTCGATTGTCTCCGTTTATCCGAAGGCAGACCCGAAAGAATTGCAGAAAACCCGTCCGCAAATCGAGCAGGGCCTTGGAAGTTTAAAATCTATCGGCCTGGATCCCGCACCCGCAGAAATTCGGATGGAGCGAGTAAAACGCGAGGACTGGAGCGAATCCTGGAAAAAGTTTTTCAAAAAAATTGTGATCGGCAGGGCACTCGTTATCAAACCGAGCTGGAGCAAGCACACCCGCCTTCCCGGCCAGGCGGTGGTTGTCTTGGATCCCGGTTTAAGCTTTGGCACTGGACAGCACGCCACCACTTCATTTTGTCTTGCCGAACTGGTCAAAGGACGACCCAAAAAAGAGACGAAAAGCTTTCTCGATATCGGCACCGGTTCAGGGATTCTCGCTATTTCAGCCGCGAAGCTCGGTTACACCCCCGTTGAAGCTTTTGACTTCGATCCGGTAGCG
>JBQCGE010000626.1:0-3176 GCA_051955955.1 Verrucomicrobiota bacterium | reverse complement strand
CGCACACGCGAACCATTCGCACTTCCCGAGCGCTCGGGTATTCGCGTTTGCGAAGCAATGGCGCAACGGGGAGTGCTCACCCGACCGATTGGCAACGTTATCGTCATCATGCCGCCCTATTGCACAACGAAGAAGCAGGTCGGGAAAATCTTCACAGCTCTCCGGGAATCGATCGAAGAAACACTTCCGCATTCTTCTATTGTGGAGGATTGACCGACTCAATATTGTCGAACTATTCCAATGAAATTCATCAATCAATTCATTCCCGCTGTTTTACTTACACTCCCTCTGCTCCAATTCAAGGGCATCGTAGCCGCAGAAGCTGGCACCCAGGAAGCCTCGCCTGCGCGCACCAAAGATAACGTCGAGTTTACGATTGGGCCGCATTATGCCAAAGCGCCCGAATTGACGCGCCGCGATGACGTTCCAAAAGGCAAGGTCATTGAGTTCACCATGGACTCGCATGACAGCAAGATCTACCCGGGGATTGCCAAGAAACAGCCCGGAGTGGTCCCCTATAAGCGCAAGGTCTGCCTCTATGTACCCGCCGAATACAAGGAAGGCACCCCGGCACCATTCATCGTCGTGCAGGACGGAATCGGTTACACGAACAATATGATTCCGATCCTCGATAACATGATTCATGAAAAGCGTATTCCGGCGATTGTGGCAGTATTTATCAATTCTGGTGGCGGGGATGCCCAGGGAAGCCAGCGCGGTCTGGAATACGACACTGTTTCCGGGGTTTATACCGACTTCATCGAATCCGAGGTGCTCCCAAAAATTTCGCAGGAGTACCACGTTACATTCACGACCGATCCCGAGGGACGCGCCACCATGGGCGGCAGTTCAGGCGGCGCGGCAGCCTTTACCATGGGCTGGTTTCACCCGGAACTTTATCGCCGCATCCTCACCTACTCAGGCACTTACGTGAACCAGCAGTCGCCCTTCAACCCCGTTTCACCTCAAGGCGCCTGGGGATACCATGCCTATCTGATTGGCGCGAGCGAACGCAAACCGCTTCGCATTTGGCTTGAAGTCAGCGAAAACGACAACGGTTCGAAACGGGACGAAGCCTCGCTGCATAATTGGGTGATGGCGAATGAACGGATGGCGGCTGCCTTGAAAGCAAAGGGCTACCCTTACCGTTATGTTTATGCGCTCGGCGCCGGTCATACCGACGGCAAAGTGACCCGCCAAACATTGCCAGGAGCACTGGAATGGCTCTGGGAAGGTTATCCCAGGTAATCAGAAGGAGTCCGGCTGAATACCTGCAATCAGTGAAAACCGCACAGCCTGCTTACGTTTCCGCTCAGTAGTGAAGCAGTGTGCTTATCAGGTTGAGTGTTTCCAAATCCCAAAGGAACTTACGTTGTAATTAATTGGGATTATGAAAAAAACATTAGCTCTCATGTTCGCGGGATTGATCTTCGTGGGCTGCGACCAACAAAAGGCAGCTATCGAGGAAAACAAAGACGCGACTCAACAAGCCTTGGATGCTGATAAGCAAAACCTGGAAAAACGCGCTGAGCAAGCCAAGGACCAGGCCGAAGCTGACGCAAAACAAACCAAGGCAAACATAGACGCCAAGGTCGATTCCGCCCAGGCACAAATCGAGGCAGATAAGAAAAAAGCCGAGGCACAAGCTAAAGCTGACAAAGCTGCTGTCGATGCTCAAAAAGAGGTCAAATAATCTGAAGGGGTAAAGGGTTCAGCAAGGGGAAGGAGCGCACGGTTTGCGCTCCTTTCATTTTTTCTATTCGTTAAGCAGCCGTACTTAAGTTGCGGATTTGACTTTTCGCGGGTGGGGCTTTCTTATTCATAGGCGCTTTGGAGCGCTTTTTTGAATGGTAGAACCAGCAATCACACCGGAGTTAGTCCAGAAGCATAACCTCACCAATGAGGAGTTTGCTAAAATCAAGGAAATCCTCGGGCGCGAGCCGAATTACACCGAGCTAGGGATCTTCTCGGTCATGTGGAGCGAGCATTGCTCGTACAAGAACACCCGCCCGGTCCTGAAGCTTTTCCCAACTAAATCGCCCAAAATCCTCGTGGGCGCAGGCGAGGAGAACGCGGGAATTATCGATATCGGCGATGGACTGGCCATAGCTTTCAAAATCGAATCCCACAATCACCCGAGCGCCGTTGAACCCTTCCAGGGAGCGGCCACAGGTGTCGGCGGGATCATCCGGGATATTTTCACCATGGGCGCTCGTCCGGTTTGCGCCGTCAACTCGCTGCGTTTTGGCGAATTGAGCAACCCTGAGGTTCGCCGTCTTTTTGCAGGTGTGGTCGGTGGAATCGCCCACTACGGCAACTGCTTCGGTATTCCCACCGTTGCGGGAGAGGTTTATTTTGATAAATGCTACGAGGGCAACCCGCTCGTCAATGCGTTCGCCCTCGGCGTCCTGCGGCACGAGCAGATTGCGCGCGGTGCCGCAAAAGGCATTGGTAATCCAGTCTTCTATGTTGGTCCGGCGACGGGACGCGACGGACTGGCCGGGGCCGCTTTTGCCTCCAAGGATTTAACCGAGGAATCCGCCGAGCAACAACGCGGAGCGGTGCAGGTGGGCGATCCATTCATGGAAAAGCTCGTTCTGGAGGCCTGCCTCGAATTGCTCGCCACAGGGGCGGTCGCCGGCATCCAGGACATGGGCGCTGCCGGCCTCACCTGCTCAACTTGTGAAACAGCCGCTCGTGCCGGAACTGGCATCGAAATCGAACTCAATAAAGTGCCGCAACGCGCTCCCAACATGACTCCTTACGAAATCATGTTGAGCGAATCGCAGGAACGCATGCTTATCATCGTGCACCGCGGCCGCGAAAAGGAAGTGCAGCAGATTTTCGATAAATGGGATTTGCCATGGGCGGAAGTGGGATTTGTCACGGATACCGGCCAGATGGTTGTGAAACATAATGGCAAGGTCGTGGTCGATATCCCTGCCGCCAAACTCGCCAATGAAGCTCCCGTTTACCAGCGCGAGTCACGCGAGCCCGCTTATTTGAAGCAAGTCCGCGCCTTCACGCTCACGGGCGTGGAGGACACTCAAAATCCCACCGAGGATTTGAAGGCACTCCTGAATACCCCTTCCATTGCCTCAAAGAATTGGGTTTACCGCCAATACGATTTCATGGTGCGCGGCAGCACAGTCGTTCCACCCGGCTCTGATGCCGCC
>JBQCGE010000625.1:0-4134 GCA_051955955.1 Verrucomicrobiota bacterium | reverse complement strand
GCTGGATGTGCTCGATACCGGCATTAAAGTGGCCTCGGCCCTGGGAAGTGCCTTGAAGCGCAATCTTCTGCATCGCGACATCAAGCCGGGGAACATTTTGTTCAACGACGAAGGGGAACCCAAATTGATCGACTTCGGCCTGGCCCGAAAAGCTGAAGGAAGCAACGATGATGAAACCACTGTTTGGGGAACGCCTTACTACATTGCCCCGGAAAAAATTAAGCGGGAACGGGAAGATTTCCTTTCCGACATCTACAGTCTCGCGGGAACGCTTTACCACGCAGTGACCGGGCATGTTCCTTTTGAAGCTCCGACGGTCGAAGCGGTGATCGCTGCCCATATCCATACCCCGCTCACCCCGCCGAATGCTGTCGTTCCGGAAATTTCGCAGCCGACCAGTGATGCCTTGGCGCGTGCAATGGCCAAAAATCCCGGCGAACGTTTCCAGAGTTACGATGAATTTATTATGGCGCTTGAAGCCTCAAGAAGTCAGCTTCTGGTCAGCCAACTCCGAGCTCAACCGAACGCTTCACCTGTGAAGGGCGGCAAGAGCTGGTGGCGAAGATAAAACATGGGACATCAAGCGTACCTCTCCTCACCGATCAAAACGGATCGAATGCCCCCTGGCATTCCCTACATCGTCGGCAACGAAGCAGCAGAACGATTCACCTTTTACGGGTTGCGCGCGATTTTGGTCGTTTTCATGACCAAGTTCCTGCTCAATGCCCAGGGGCAACCCGCCCCCATGAGCGACGCGGAAGCGACCGAGGCGATGCATATCTTTCTCTTCGGCGTTTATTTCTTCCCGTTCATTGGCGCAATTCTTTCCGATGCTTTCCTCGGCAAGTACAAGACGATTCTGTCGCTTTCGATGGTTTATTGCCTGGGACCTCTGGTGCTCGCGTTTTCGCACACGCGCCTCGGATTGTTTTCGGGGTTATGGCTGATTGTTATTGGCTCCGGCGGCATCAAGCCGTGCGTGAGCGCGCATGTGGGAGATCAATTCGGCGCAGGCAACCAGCATCTGCTCGCGCGGGCGTTTTCCTGGTTTTATTTCTCCGTCAATGTTGGGTCGACGCTTTCGATGGCCATTACACCGGTCCTGCTGGAAAAGAAAGGCCCCGCATGGGCGTTTGGTGTTCCCGCGGTGTTGATGGTCCTGGCCACATTCCTTTTCTGGATTGGCCGCCACAAATTCATCCACATCCCGCCCGCTGGGAGTCAGTTCGTGAGGGAGACTTTCAGCATTCAAGGCCTGAAATCGATCAGCAAAATTCTGAGCATCTTTGCTTTCATCCCATTCTTCTGGGCCTTGTTCGACCAAACCGCCTCCCGCTGGGTGTTGCAGGGCCAGAAAATGCAAACCTTCAATATTTTCGGGCACTCGGTCCTTCCCGAACAGATGCAGACGCTCAATCCAATCCTGGTGCTGATCCTGATCCCGGTGTTCACTTATGTGATTTACCCATGGGCCGCGAAAATTTTCCCGCTGACACCCCTGCGCAGAATCGGCCTTGGATTTTTCGTGGTCACGACCTCCTTCCTGGTTCCTGCGTGGATCCAAATGCGCCTCGATGCCGGAGCGCACCCATCGCTATTATGGCAGGTGCCCGCGTACATTCTGCTTACCTGCGCGGAGATTTTGATCTCCATCACCGCGCTGGAATTTGCCTACACCCAGTCGCCGAAGACGATGAAATCGTTGATCATGAGTGTTTACCTGCTCACCGTCGCATTTGGTAATTTGATTACTGCCCTGGTGAACAAAGCGCTCGAGATCGACTCCGTCTCCCAAATGCTGCAAGGCCCTCGTTACTTCCTCTTCTTTGCTGCTCTTCCGTTTGTCGCCGGACTGATTTTCATCTTCGTGGCCCGCCGGTACAAGGAAGAAAATATTTTGCAGGACAGCCCCGGCAGCGCGGTCACATCCCCGGATGCACCCGTATTGGAATAGCTTTGCGGAATTGATCCGCACCCCGTTCCAACACGCGGATTTAATCTGGGGCATCATCCCGCTCTATTTCGGATGGCTCCTGAATGAACTCACGGACCGGAAAGCCTCGGCCCAAACGGCGGTACAAACCGGCTTTGCATTCATCTGGTCCGGCGCGCACTGGCTTTATCTAAGCCTTTATTCGCGGCCCTCATGGATCGTGAAGATCAACCTGCTCAATAATTTATTCGCGGTAAGCGTGGTGGTGACGCTAGCGGTGTTATTGATGGGGGTGGTCGCTCTGATCAGCGGTTTGCGAAAGAAGTTCCCACCCGGCTGCACCTTCCTGGGCCATTCACGCTTCAGCAATTACTTCATGATCGCAATCTTCCCGATCCAGTCCAATTACCTCCAATGGTCCTGGACGCGCGTCCTCGCGATTATCATCTTTGCCTTTCCGACCTGGATCCTCATGCATTTTGGTTTGAAACCATGGCGGCGGAAATAAATCACGAGCAATTCAGCCGTGCTTGCGGTTCCTTGTAGATTTCACCGGCGAGCATGACGATTTCCGGCAACACCGTCCCGTGCGACGAAGGCGCATCATACTGAGAAATTTTCTTTACCATAAAATCACCTTTCAATTTCAAGGTTGCCGGGCTTTGGAGGAGCAACCGTTTCAGAGTGGAAATGACTCTCCACTCATTGGATAAGTTAACTGCGAATTGCGTTCGATAAATAAGGCTGCAAACCGAGTTTTCCTCAGGGCAAGGGCGGAGCTACAGGTCAGCAGATTCGGGGACCCACAGAAAATTTCCCAGAAATAACCGGCGCATGCTTGCTAATGCTTTGCCGCCCGATTACAAACGATTCACCAGCGGCGGCCTCTGGAGTTCCCCGCGGAATTATGACTGATCCAATCCTTTCGACGCACGAAGTTACTGAACTGACCCAGGGCCTGAACCGGCTCGCCCGAACCCTGTGGTGGACCTGGAACCAGGAAGCGCAGGAAATCTTTCATGAGCTTTCACCCCGTGGATGGCAAAACTTATATCACAACGCCGTCGCCATCCTGCATGAGGTTTCCGAATACGAACTTCGAGTGCGCCTCCAGGATGTTGAATTTGCCGCCCGGGTGCGCGAGGTCCTTCACAAGTTCGATGCTTATATGAACGAGCGGAAAACCTGGGGCGCTGAAAATGCGCCAGGCCTGCTCAAAAATCCAGTAGCTTACTTCAGCGCGGAATTCGGGTTTCATGAAAGTCTTCCAATCGCGGCGGGCGGCCTGGGCGTGCTCGCGGGAGATCATACCAAATCGGCCAGCGACCTGGCGATCGGATTTCGGGGCATCAGCCTTTTTTACCGCGAAGGGTACTTCCAGCAGGCGATCAATAACGAGAATTGGCAGACGGAATATTACACGCTCCTGAATCCGCGAAATCTCGCGTTGGAACCGGTCCTTGGGCCAAACGGCGAACCACTCGTCTGCTCTGTTGAAATCGCGATGAGCACGGTTTATTTCCAGGCATGGCGGGTGAATGTCGGGCGCTCACCGGTCTACCTGATTGATTCGAACCGACCGGAAAATGAGCAACGCTTTCGCGACCTGACGCTCCGCGTATATGGCGGCGACAGCACCACGCGAATCATGCAGGAAATCCTGCTCGGCATCGGTGGCGTGCGCCTCCTGCGAGCCCTGGGCGACGAGCCATCGGTTTTCCACATGAACGAAGGGCATGCGGCCTTCCTCGTGTTCGAACTGATTCGCGAAAAAATGGCCGCGGGCAAAAATTTTGACGACGCGCTCGCCGAAACGAAACAGGAATGCATTTTCACCACGCACACACCGGTGGAAGCAGGCCATGACCGATTTTCTTTCGACCTGATGAATTACGCCCTGATGAAAATGCAGGGCCAGTTGAACCTGACCAGCTCGCAATTAATGGCTCTGGGGCGCGTGATTCCGGATAATGAATCGGAACCATTCTGCATGACCGTGCTGGCTCTGAAGGGCTCGCGTTTCGCCAATGGGGTAAGCGAACTGCACGGGCAAGTCAGCCGCCACATGTGGCATGCGCTTTACCCCGGCGTTCCTGTCGAGCAGGTGCCCATCGGCCATATCACCAACGGCATTCATTTGCTCGGCTGGATGAAAGGGCCGGTGCGCCGTTATTGGCGGCGCAAGCTGAGCCAGGATCCGC
>JBQCGE010000624.1:0-6437 GCA_051955955.1 Verrucomicrobiota bacterium | reverse complement strand
GGATCGCAGGTCAGCCTCGCCGGCCGGATTACGTCATGGCCGATGATTCCGGATTGGAAGTGGACGCATTGAATGGCAAGCCAGGAGTTCAGTCCGCACGCTTTGCTGCTCTGGATACTGGATCGGTTGGCAACACCTCCGATGCCGAAAATAACGCGAAGTTGCTTCGCTTGATGAAGGGCATCGAAAAACGGAGCGCCCGCTTCAAATGTGTCATTGCACTCGTGCCCGTATTAAACAGTACTGGGGAAAATGCCTCACCGGTCTGCTACGCAAATCCTGCTGAAATGCTCGCACAAACTTTTGAAGGGGTATGCGAAGGCCGAATCCTCGAGGCACCCCAGGGAAGCCACGGGTTCGGTTACGACCCCCTCTTTGTGCCGAAAGGGTATATCGAAACTTTTGGCGAACTCACGGAATTGCAGAAAAACGAGATCAGCCATCGCGCAAAAGCCGTAGCGAAGCTGAAAGCTTTCCTGGAAAAGAACGCGAGTTAAAACCCTCTTACGCCCACTCCACCCGCGTAGTCTTCCCGTCATCTGTGCGGTTGCCGCCAAAGGCGTGCAGCGTCAGGTCAACTCCTCGCAGATCAAACCGCGCATCCACCCAGCCTACTGGTTGCTGGTCTGAGAAGTTGTAACCCACCGCCGGCAGATTGATTAACTTCAATCGATCTTTTTGCCCAAGTGACCAGACGTGCGAGTGGCCATAGAAAATCGCTTTGACCTGTTTGTTGGCACCTGCGATTTCAAACAACTCACGCGCGTCATGGCATTCGCCTTCGCCATCGCCGAGCGTATGATGCACGAAAATAACCGCTGGTTTCTCGGAATTCGTTTGCAGGTATGTTGCAAGCCAATCACGCTGGTTTTTACCCAGATACCCTGCAGTCTTGTTTGTGTATAAAAGAGAATCGAGAACAATGACCCGCATCCAATCTTCGTCCACCACCAGGACATGCTTGTTTTGGACATTTTGTTTCAAGCTCGCTGGCGTTTTAAAGACTTTTGCGAATTGCCCGCGATCATCGTGGTTTCCCATCCCGATATAAACGGGCGCAAATGAGGCAACCGGCTCAAGTAGTTCCTTAACCTGGGCGTAATCCTCAGCATGGCCTTCAAGCCGCGCAGCATCGCCGTTCAGGAGCACGCCATCAGGACGCGCCGCAACCACTTCAGGAACGGTGCGCTTCAGGTTTTCCCAGGGGTTGAATCCGCGGTAACCATTTTTCCGGTCGCCAGGAATATGCGTGTCCGAAAGCAGGGCCAGGTGCAGTTTCTTTTGCGAAGCATCCGCCCGGCGTGTGGCGCACCCGCTCACCACGAGCGCTCCAGTGCCTGCGGCAATTGTCTTGAGAAAACTGCGTCGTTCCGTTTGGGTGTAAAAAATTCCTGGCATAAAGTTTTCGTGGTTCAGGAAAACGTTAACGCCGGAAAAGAGGGAGGCTCAAGTTATTTCTCCGGCAAACCCATTTTGTCGCAACGCTTCGTAAAGTACCAGTGCCGCGCAATTGGAAAGATTCAAGGATCGTGATTCCGTGTTGAACATCGGAATGCGCAACCAGGAGTCAGCGTATTGCTCGAGAAGGAACTTTGGCAAACCTGCCGTTTCGCGGCCAAAAACAATGTAATCCTCAGGTTTAAACAAAACTGAGCTGTAGAGTTTCGGGCCATTCGATTCCACTAGCCACAACCGGCTTTGCGGATCAAGGTGGCTTTCGAATTCCGCCCAGTTCTTCCACCGTTTCCAATCCACCTGCTGCCAGTAATCCATCCCGGCTCGTTTCAGTTGGCGGTCATCCAGCGTAAATCCAAACGGCTCAATCAGGTGCAGTGTTGATTTCGTCGCGGCGCAAAGGCGCGCAATGTTTCCAGTGTTGGGCGGGATTTCCGGTTCAAGGAGAACAATGTGCATCAGTAAAAAACTTTCCAAAGCACCAAACCATGAGCCGGAGCAGTCATCCCGGCCATGCACCGATCCTTCCCCGCCAGCATTCGTTGAATGTCCGCCACGTTAAAACGTCCCTGGCCGGCCTGGACCAATGTTCCGACAATTCCGCGGCACATCTTATAGAGGAAGCCGTCGCCTTCAATGATGTAGGTGAACAACGGTCCGCTTTTCCGAATGGTGCATCGTGTCAAAGTGCGAACCGTCGATTCCATTTTATAATTCCGATTATTGGCAAAAGCGGCGAAGTCTTGTTTGCCCGGAAATAATTCCGCGCCTTTTCTCATCGCCTCGTAATTTAATGGTTGCGGCACATGCCAGGCATAGTGGCGGAGCAGGGGATCCATTGAGGGATGATTGTAAACGTAGTACCGGTATTGTTTCCCTTTGGCATCGAATCGCGCATGAAAATCCTTAGATGCTTCACTCGCCGACATAATGCGAATATCCGGCGGCAGTTGCGCGTTCAATGCCAACGGAATTTTGCCAATCCCCATTCGCACCTTTTCACGTGGAAGTTCGACATGCGCAATCATCGCGCGGGCATGCACGCCTGCATCGGTGCGGCTGGAGCTGTGCAAACGGTAATGTTCCTGGAAAAGTTTCGTGAACGCTTCCTCGATCACTTCCTGGACGCCCCGTCCAATTTTCTGCACCTGCCAACCTTCGTAATTCGTGCCGTCATACGCGATAGTCAGTTTGATTTTGAGCTTCGGGCTCACGACTGCATCGAGAGACTGTCCAGGTACGATTGCAAAAGAATGGCGGCTGCGGCCTTATCCACCTTTTCCTTTCGGTCCTTGCGGCTCACATCAGCTTGCAAGAGAAAGCGATTTGCCTGCGCGGAAGTCAGGCGTTCATCCCAGGTTTTAATCGGCATCGCTATGGTCTCTTTTAGAACAGCCACAAACTCCTTCACCTTCGCTGCAGCCGGACCATAGCTCCCGTCCATGTTGCGAGGCATCCCGACTAAAATCAGATCGATTTCACGCTCTGAAATCAGTTCCTTAAGCCGCACGAGAAAGTTCTTGAACGGTTCCGCCGGAATATATTCAAGCGGCGTGGCCACCGTGGCGGAAGGATCACTCACCGCGATCCCCATTCGTTTTGTGCCGTGATCTATCGCGAGAATGCGCATGAGTTAAAGAGTGCGAAAAACTTCCGAAGCCGCTGTGATGGTTTTACGAATGGCATCATCGCCATGCGCCAGGGAAATGAAACCTGCCTCGAACTGTGAAGGAGCCAGGTAAACCCCACGATCCAACATTCCATGGAAAAACCGGGCAAATTTATCGCGATCGCTCGTCATGGCATCAGCCAGGTTCCAGACCGGTTTGGAAGTGAAGTAGCCACAAAACATTGAACCGACGCGGTTGAACTGAACGGGAACATGGGCCATTTGTGCAGCTTCCTTTAATCCCGCTTCCAACTCCGCTCCCTTGCTCTCCAGGGCTTCGTAAGGATTGTCCTGTTGCAACGCGGTCAGAGAGGCAATTCCTGCCGCCATAGCCAACGGGTTGCCGCTCAATGTTCCTGCCTGGTAAACCGGGCCAAGAGGCGCGAGCTTATCCATGATTTCCACCCGACCGCCAAAAGCCCCGACCGGAAGTCCACCACCAATGATTTTCCCAAAACAGGTCAGGTCCGGGTTTATGCCATAACGCTGCTGCGCTCCACCCCAGGCCAGCCGAAAGCCAGTCATTACTTCATCGAAGATCAAAAGTGCTCCCTGTTCGTCACAAATCTTCCGAAGGAACTCCAGAAAGCCCGGCTTGGGCGGATATAGACCCGCGTTTCCTGGCACAGGTTCTAGAATGATTCCAGCGATTTGACCGGCATTCGCGTTAAATAGCGTCCGAACCGCCTCTTCATTATTGAAGGGAGCCACCAGCGTATGTTGCGTAAAGGAAGCAGGGACTCCTGCGCTGTCCGGATTTCCAAAGGTCAACGCGCCGGAACCGGCTTTGACCAGCAGGGAATCGACATGTCCATGGTAACAACCATCAAACTTGATGATTTTATCGCGTCCCGTAAATCCTCGTGCCAGCCGAATCGCAGACATCGTTGCTTCCGTCCCGGAATTGCACATGCGAATTTTGTGAATACTCGAAACGGCTGAGCGAACGAGCTTTGCCATTTCAACTTCCAGCGCATTGGGAATGCCGAAACTGGTCCCCTTGTCAGCGGCTTGTTTTATTGCCTCAATAATCGGCCGAAAGGCATGCCCATGAATTGCTGGACCCCAACTGCAAACGTAATCAATGTAAGCATTCCCATCGACGTCATAGACGTAGGGACCATTCGCGCTCTCTGCAAAAAAAGGCCGCCCCCCAACTGCCCTGAATGCTCGAACAGGCGAATTCACCCCGCCCGGAATCCAGCGCAAGGCTTGCTCGAACAAATGCTCGGACTTATTTCTCGCTAACACAGTGCTGAGAATAAGCCGCTGGAGGGCGGTTTTCTAGGAATTTTAGTAATAACGGAACGTCGACTTATTCCACGCGCACGGCTGCGGGTGCTGCGGGCTGCTTGAGTATCGGCATGGGAACTCCCTTGGCAAGGGTCTTCCGTCGATAAACTTTGTCGCTCGCGCAGGCGTACAGCCAGGTTTGATCTTCACCCGCAAATCCCACGCTGACGCATGCAGCATTAGAAGGTTTTGCGATCACTCCGCCCATCCGACCTGTGGCATCGAACATCTGTATGCCAACCAGCGACGTTATATAAACCCGCCCCTGGTTGTCTCGGGTCATTCCATCCCCACCCGACACCCCATCCTTGGACCCAGCCGGTTGCCGTAAGGTCATGAACCGTTCGCCGGAATTGATCGTTCCGTCCTCGCCTACCATAAAGCTCCAGGCGTTAGTCCCGCCATATTCTGAAACCATCAGGAATTTTTCATCCGGCGAGAGGGTAATCCCGTTCGGTTTATTAATCCCACCTGCAACCGTTTGCGGACGCGACATTGACCGCGCGCTCGCAGCCACACGAACCACCTCGCCTTTTCCGGTATCGGTGAAATAAATCCAACCTGCCTTTGAAACAATCAGGTCATTCGGGTCCACATCGATGGCAATCGTCACGATCTGTTTTGTTCCCGGCGAGATTGAAATAATTCGCTTCTTTTCCTGCCCATTCACGCTCCCCTGAGTCGCGGCGTAGAGCAGCCCGTCCGCGCCGAACTTTAATCCGCTGATTTTCGGACCCTGTTCGAGCCATGGCTGAGGTTTAGAACCATTTTCTGCGCGGTAAATAATTCCTTTGGGCAAATCGCTGAAATAGAAGTTGCCCGCCGCGTCGGAACAGGCTGCATCCGTAAACCCATATCCTTCGCCGACCAGTTCCCAGCCTCCTTGCTCAGGCAGAACTTTCGATAGAGCCTCATCCCCCGCAAGGTTATCCTTCGTAAGCGGTTTGGGCAGGTCGCTCGATCTCCTCCAAAGCCAACGCAATGAATCCGGCAGAATTGCCCCGCCATGTTTTCCATTATGGGAACCATCGCCGAGCACAAATCGATGGTCGTATCCCATAAATTGAAGCGCCGAAGCCATTTCCTGGTTCGCGAGCGGCCAATTGCCATGCAGGTTATTCAGATCATTCACCCCGTCCTGGAGGAAAACGCGAATTGGCTTTCGTTCAGTTTTACGGATGAGAGAGGGATAAACATTCCCGCCGCGGATATTCGTGAAACTGCCGATCTGCGAAAGCACTTTGCGAAAAAAATCAGGCCGTTCCCAGGCCGCGGTAAAGGCGCAAATCGCCCCGGAACTCATACCACAAATCGCATGCATCTCCGGATCGTCATTAAAGTTTAGATCGAATTTCTCTTTCGCAAATGGGAGGAATTCATCCAGCAGGAACTTTACATAATCATTCCCGAGAGAGTCGTACTCAAAGCTTCGATTGCTCGAATCTCCTCGCTTTCCGGGGTTGATAAAAAGGGCAATCGTCACCGGCATTTCACCGGCAGCGATCAGATTGTCGAAGACAACCGGAACTCTCATTTGGCCGTTTGTGCTTACGTAAGCACCGCCATCCTGGAAGACCATCAATGCCGCAGGTTTGGATTTGTCATACTGAGCGGGGATGTAAACCCAACAATCCCGCGTTGTGCCGGGATAGATTTTTGAATCCTCGAACTTGAAATGTTCAACACGGCCTTTTGGCACGCCCTCTTTCGGCATTGAGTCCGGGCCGAGCTTATAATCGTCCACCGCGAGCAGGGTTGCAGCCGCAAAAATAGCAACTAATAAATTCCGCCACATATTTCTTTCCGGGTTACGGTGGAACATTGTAGGAGATGCTAAGCAAGTGGAAAGCCTGAATTGCCAAACGAATCGCATGCTGGAGGGCGTCGCCCAAAATATCACGACGCATTCTCTGATTGACTCAGGCGAGCCTGTCTTGCTTGCGGTCTCAGGCGGGCTGGATTCGATGGTTCTGCTCGAAATAATGAGCCGACTCGCCGCCCGTCTCTCGTGGAAACTGGG
>JBQCGE010000623.1:0-2525 GCA_051955955.1 Verrucomicrobiota bacterium | reverse complement strand
GAAACCGACTCGATAAATGCGGTTGTTAGCGGCCTTTTTGTCGATCCGATCTCCCCTCTGGAAGAATGGCGTCTGGTCTGGTTTGCCAACCTCGCCTCAGGCAACGAATCACTTGCCAAAGACTATTCCGATCCAGAGAATGATGGTATCCCGAATATTTCCGAGTTCAAATTTGGTTTAAACCCATTGGAAAAGGATGTTCTTCCGAGTGCACAAGCATTTCTTCAAAATGATCAAATGATCATCACAGTCCCGGTTAATCCAGACGCTTCCGGAACGGACTTGGACTTTGAAATTTCGACCAATTTATCGGAGTGGCAGCAGGTTACACCAACAGCCGCCAGTATTACTCCTGGCCAAAACTCTGATCTGGCGCACTTTACCATTCCGCTAAGCAACCCACAAACTGGCAATACTTTCATTCGTTTTGGGGTCAAGAAAATGGATTGATTTGGTCTCAACCGACATTTCCGGCCTCCGCGCGAGATGCACTCAATTATGCTCGTCACATTTTTAAGCTCATGCTACGGTTTAGATGAACCGCATGAACTATAAATCGTATAAGGAGTTGCCGCCGCTTGCCGGGCTTTGCAGTTTTGAAGAGGCTGGGAGGCCGGGGTTGTCGGTTGAGGAGTGCGTCAGCCGGTTAAAGCGTTATCATTATGCGTTCAAGCGTTTGAGCCAGACCTTCGTTGCACGGATCACGGCGGAACCAATATATGAATTGAAAATGGCCTTCAGTTTGCATGGGCATTACTGCGCGGAGCATGTGGCTGAACTTCGCAAACGAGTTGGAGAAATGCGAGAACCACCACTTGGGCTGGAGGCTATTCCCGATAAAAACCTGGAAATATTTTTCGATGAGATTCTCGCCGCACCAACTACTCATGAGCTGCTGCTCGGCTTATATGAAAAAGCCGTTCCGGCGCTGATCCGGTCGCTTGAGCGGCATGGCGAAGTAACGAATCCGCTGGCTGATGCGCCCAGTGTGCGCTTATGTCGTTTCGCTCTGCTCGAGTTGGGAGACATGCAAAAATACGGAACGGCGGCGATGCAATCCCTTGTCACTGCTGAAATGCGCCAGACTGCTGCCCCATGGCTGCAGACCCTTGATGATGCGCTTGCCGCTGCCGGGGATCTGGATGGAGCGATGCCCAAGGCCAAGGACATCCCCGCCCGACACTATTCGGCGAAGCCATATAAATTCGAAGGATTCCCAAAAAGGGATGAACGTTTCCCTGACCCTTACAATATGGGAGTGAATGCAGAAGTTTTCCTTTACGACCCGCAGTACCCCCCAGCCCCAAAAACTTTGATGATGTTCTACAAGCGTCTCCGGGAAATAGATGTGCCGGAAATGATGGCGAGCATCATTACTGAAACGCCAAACAAGCCCCCTGCCTACTACCGAGACCTCATTCGCCAACTCTGGGACGAAGCGCGCCATGCCATGATGGGAGAGGTCGGTTTTGCGACGCTCGGGATCGATTGGAGAAAAGTAATGGTCAATTTTACCTGGTCGATGGCTTTGAACACGCAATTAAAGCCAATTGAACGACATGCAGTGCTCTATTTTATCGAACAAGGGTTGATGCCCAAAACCGGCAAACGGTTTGAGTGGGAAGTTGGTGTGGCCTCAAATAATCCGCTCGCCGCCCTGTTTCAGGACTACGATTGGGCCGATGAAGTTTTACACGCACGTATTGGACGGGATTGGTATTTAAAGGAGTTTTCAGATCCGAAGGAGGCGGTTCAATACGGAGACGAATGCTGGTCAAAAGTTTTAATGGGTTGGGACGATTGGAAGGATCAAGGGCTGACTGAACATCGCAATTGGTGGCCGGAAGTTTACCGAGAAGCATGCGAAAGATGGGGGGTGGAGCCAAACCCCGCAGTCATGGATTACAATGTTTCATATCAGCAAGTGCGTGCAGATCTGAAAAATATTTCAGTCTCGGCATAAAGCCTTTGGGTGAAGTGCCCCATTCACTGGGGGAATCTTCAAAATCGGCTTTTAAAGTTTTTCGAATTTTCCCGAAAAAAAGGGAGAATCAGGCAAGGCATGGCAGGTGCTGGTGCTCGGAGGTTCCAGAGGAAAATCCGAACGCTATGAACTTTACGAAACTGCTGCCCGCACGGAATTGGATCGCACTACTCCTTTGCACATTTATTTCGCATTCCATTCCCGCGGCTATTATTTACGATAACAGCTCCACTCCAGAGGAAATCTATTCAGCACAACTAACCGAACATGGAGATGAAATCACCCTCGCCGGTTCGGAGCGGCTACTTACCGATTTTGCTTTTGAGTATTATGCGGATTACACACCGAGCGGTGACGAATCCGCACGGTTGCGTCTTTATTTGAATGATGCAGCTCCGGGCGATAATCCCGTGAACACTCCTGGAACGCTGTTGTACGATAGTGGCACGTTCAGCATTGCGACGAATTATCATACAGTGCACATCAGCGATCTTGCACTCTTCCTCCCCGGCAATTCGCTCACCTGGACAGTGGAATTTAA
>JBQCGE010000622.1:0-2883 GCA_051955955.1 Verrucomicrobiota bacterium | reverse complement strand
AGCATTATCAAATGAGTCCAATACTACTTTTTTGGAGCCGTCATCTGACAAGTTGAACAGACCGTTATAGCGATTTGTCCATAAGGCAGTTCCATCGCTTCCATATTTCAGAGTCAGCATATCAAGCCCTGTTGCACTACTTGAATACCCCGTAATGGTAATATCGCCTGTCTGCCGATTCACTGCTACGCTCGTGGCGCAATCGTCCTGTTTGCTGCTGCCATCGAACCGATTTGTCCATAACCCGACACCATCGCTGGAGTACTTTATGGTTACGATGTCCATCTGGGAACCTTTTCCCAGAGAACATCCTGTTACATAAACATTCTCACTGGAATCGATGGCGAGAGCGGTAGCTTTGTCATCGCCATCAAGATCTCCATTGTATCGATTCGTCCACAAAGATTCTCCTGATTTGGTATACTTTATGGTTATGTAATCAGAATCGCTTCCTCCACTGGAATACCCCGTGATGTAGATATTGCTCTGACCAATTACGATAGCGTTCCCGCCGTCGTTGCTTGCCGTAGCAAAGACGTTGGTCCATACCGGGGAACCATCAGATCCCCGGCTATTAACTACAAAGAAAACGGGAAGAGCAAAGATCAGTAGGACGATAGTGGTAAAACTCTTTTGCATGAATCCTTCAGACGCTGAGGGCTTGTTCTCGCCGCAGCTTTGTGATTTTTGGCTATGCACTCCCAGATGCAAGCCAATTGTTCCGTTTTCCCGGGAATACAACGTCATGCAGAGCATTAAAAAACACATAGTGGGCTTATGCGCGGGGGCTATAAACGTGTCGCCCCGCTGGGGCTCACAACAGATGGTTGAGGGCGAAATTGAATGTGAGGTTTTTCGTGGGGCGTGCGTTTGGTTGTTGTGAATGAGGATTTTCGAGATGGCAGGGTTAATTGGGGCCGATTAAAACCGTTGACCGGGTGCGGGGGGGTTGGATACGGTGTTTTTTCAGTGGAATACCAGTTTGCCAGATTTTCCGGATTCTCGTGCACCCATGCGAGGATTTTTCGGGCGAAACGCGGGTTTACTTTGATTGAATTGCTGGTGGTGATTGCAATTATCGCGATCCTTGCGGGGTTATTGATGCCAGTGTTGGCGAAGGCCAAGGAGAAGGCGCGCCGGATTTCCTGCCTGAACAATTTGAAGCAGATCGGGTTGGGTTGTTTTCTTTATTCAGATGAGAATTCGAAGGGGGCATTCACGGCAATGGAGACTTACGCGCAGGATGATCTGAATTTTCTTTACCCTACTTATATTTCGTCGCTGGGGACGTTTGTGTGCCCGAGCACGCGAAACAAGGTGCATACGAACCGGGTGAATGTGGATGGGAAGTTGTTGTTGCGTGATTTGATGGATTTTGCGCGGACGGGCAAGAACGCGACGAATGGTCATAGTTACGAGGTGTTCGCTTTCATGGGGCCGCAGCACGAGGTTTTGAAAACGCAGTCTTCGGTGAATTCCTATGCGCATCGTTACAATGCGTTTGGGCTGCGGGGAGTGGTGCCTGGCCCATCGCGCACGTGGCTGATGGTGGACGGGGATGACAAGGTCCCCGGAACGGTGCCGAATATTAATGATTACCCGGATGCGCTGAATAATCACGGTGTGTACGGAGTGAACGGAACTTTCTGTGACGGTCACGCGGAGTGGATCCCGCAAAAGAAGTACATCGAGACGTACGAGACGTCGCAGGACGAGAATCGAACCAGACCCTAACCAAGGAAATAACGAATGAAGATAAGAGATGTGAAGCGGGCGGCGGCGATTGCGCTGGCCGCTTTTTGTTTGCCTGCGTTGCAGGCGGAAACGGTGCTTTTCCAGGATAATTTCGATACGGATAATTCCGCGAACTGGAATGTGATCGATAGTTCCGCGAATGGGGTGCCGGATTTCACGGTGGACTGGGCGTTCGATTACAGCAAGACGAGTTATACTTCAAACGGGGTGGCTTTCAATATTCCACCCGCGCCGAGCGGGAGCGGGAGCACCGGGGTGAAGGTAACGGTGAACAAAAACGATGACGTTGCTTCTGCAGCGGCGGTGAATCTATATCCGAAGGACAAGTCTTTTGGTGGGAATTATGCGCTGCGGTTCGACATGTGGATTAATTACAACGGGGGTGAGTATGGCGGGAGCGGGTCGACTGAGTTCGCGATTTTTGGTTTGAACCATACGGGAACGCAGCCGAACTGGGCAGCGCCGGCGGATGTGCTGACGACGAGCGATGGGGTGTGGTTTGCGGTGACGGGTGAAGCGGGCGCGGCGCGTGATTATCGCAGCTATGAAGGAGATCCGGTGGGGGCACCTCTTGCTTTTTCCGGACCGGATGGCGGTTTCCTGGATCGCGACGGCAACGGCAGCGTGGAAGAGGAAGTGGTGGATGTGGATGCGGATGGAGCGGATTATCCGTTGAACCTGATTTTTCCAAGGCCGCCCGGGGAAACGACCGGTGTTCCGGGCAAGCAATGGGTGACGGTGGAAGTTCGCCAGCGAGACAGTGTCATTACCTGGCTGATGAATGGGTATGTGATAGCTGAAAAGCAGAATTTCAGCGGATGGGATGAAGGGGACGTCATGATCGGGACGATGGATATTTTCGCATCGGTCGCGAATCCGAAGGCGGACAATTTCGTGCTGTTCGATAACCTGCGCGTGGTTGATTTGGGAACGGACGAAGCGTTGCCCAGGCTGACGCTGGAGGCGACGAACCCGACAGCGGCGGAACCGGGAACGAGCGGTACGGTGACGATCACGCGGACGGGAGACAGTTCCAAGGCGATCAATGTGCGGTTGGCGGTTGGGGGCACGGCAACGGCAGGGCAGGATTATGTGACCCTCCCGGCGAGCACGAACATGGGTGCTGGA
>JBQCGE010000621.1:0-3006 GCA_051955955.1 Verrucomicrobiota bacterium | reverse complement strand
CTCCACTGGAATCCTGTTGGGACCGAGTTTCTCCAGGACGGTTCAGTCGAGGTGACCCAACCTGCGGCAACGGAACACCTGTTTTACCGACTCCGCATAAATTAAGAGAACCGGAACAAAGCAAACGGCGGAGGCCTTTCGCTTCCGCCGTTTCACGTTTCAACCAGCTTTATTTTTTAACCCACAATCATTTTGCATACCAATCGCGCAGCCGAACCTCAGTCCCGCCGTCATTCCCAACCAATTCTTTGAATTTTTCCACATCACTCCCGCGGTAGTGGTAAGGATAAACAATTTTCGGCTTGAACGCCTTCACCGCGCTCGCCGCCTGCTCCACCGTCATCGTGTAAGGCAGGTTCATGCACAAAAAAGCCACATCAATATTTTTGAGTGCACGCATTTCGGGGATATCTTCCGTGTCGCCGCTGATATAGATGCGCTTCCCGCCAAGGGTGACGACGTACCCGTTTCCCCGTCCTTTGGTATGATATTTCAAGCGGTCCTGCGTGAGATTGTACATGGGAATCGCTTCGATTTTAATTCCGTCGATTTGCTTCTCATCCCCATTCGCCAGCACAACAGTTTTTTCCTTCAATTCTGCAGGAAGCTTCGATGCAACCGCTTCTGGCGCGACGATCTTTGTTTTTTCCTTCGCGACACCCTTTAGAGTATCCGCGTTAAAATGATCACCATGAATATCTGTCACCAGGATCAGATCAGGTGTTTTCTCGTACTTCTGCGCGCCGCCTACCGGGTCCACCAAAATCGTTTTGCCATTCCACTCCATTTCAAAAGTGGCGTGGTTAATGGGTTGAATCTGAATTGCGCCTCGCTCCGCTGGAATGCTGTCCGGCTTCACTTCTGCCGCGAATCCGTTCAATCCGCTCAACAATAGTGCGGATAACAAAATAAATGAGGTTTTGATCATAGATTTTTTCTCCATGGGAACAGATTGAACGAAGCCAAATTGGCGCGCAACCCTGAAACCGCTCCTTTCCAAAACGCTATTTTTCAGCCTCAGCGCCGAATTGATGAATTCGACCCGTGAGCCAAACGTCATGGACTTGGGGTGCGTTATTTGATAATCAAACCCAAAACACAATGACTATGAACCCAAGACGTTGGCCATCCATGGCCATGACATTGCTCGCCGCTGCGACTGCTTCATCAATCCTGATCCACGCGGAAACCAAGGCGCCCAAAGGCTTCACCGCCATGTTCAATGGCAAGGATCTTTCCGGCCTCCATGGTATTCCGCGCGATTATGATCCGCGCAAACTCTTTGCGATGAGCGAACAGGAACGAACCGAGTTTATCAAAAAGCAGGAGGACGATTTCAAGAAGCATTGGCGCGTCGAGAACGACGAGTTGGTGAATGACGGCGAAGGGCCTTACGCGACGGATTACAAGAACTATGGCGATATTGAGTTCCAACTCGAATATAAAACCGTCGCCAACGCTGATAGCGGCATCTACCTAAAAGGAACTCCACAAGTCCAAATCTGGGATACCACAAAGGAAGGTGGCAAATGGAACATCGGCGCGGATAAAGGATCGGGTGGTCTTTGGAACAACAGTCCTGGCGCTCCCGGCAAGGATCCCCTCGTGAAAGCGGACAAGCCGTTCGGTGAATGGAACAAAGTCCGTATCGTTCAAGTCGGCGCCCGCACTTCAGTCTGGCTCAATGACAAGCTCGTGGTGGAAAACGCGATCATGGAGAATTACTGGGATCGCAAGAAACCTCTTTTCCCAAAAGGCCCAATCGAGCTTCAAACTCATGGTGGTGAGATCCGTTGGAAGAACATTTTCGTCCGCGAAATCCCTGCCGAGGAAGCCAACCAAATCCTCGAGAAACACAGCAACAATGGGTTCAAAAAGCTTTTCAATGGCAAGAATCTAAATGGCTGGGCGGGTGCGGTTGAAAACTATCAGGTCAAAGATGGCGCCATCGTATGCAAACCAGGCAAAGGTGGCACACTTTATTATGACAAGGAATACAGTGATTTCGTAGCGCGCCTGGAATTCAAACTTCCTCCCGCAGGCAATAACGGTCTCGCTATTCGTTACCCCGGCAATGGTGATCCTGCTTATAGCGGCATGTGCGAACTCCAGGTACTCGATAATACGGCCGACGTGTACAAAAAACTCGATCCACGCCAATATCATGGATCGGTTTACGGCATGGTCGCGGCTGAACGCGGTTACCTCCGTCCCGTTGGCGAATGGAATTTCGAGGAAGTCACAGTGAAAGGATCGAATATCAAAGTTGAGCTGAATGGAACGGTCATTCTGGATGCAGATGTAAGCAAAGTGACCGACTTTATGGCCAACAGCGCACATCCCGGCAAGGATCGCAAATCCGGTTACTTTGGATTTGCTGGTCACAATGATCCGGTTGCCTTCCGAAAAGTTGAGGTCAAAAACCCCGACTAAGTCGAACTTCGGAAATCTATTTTCTCAAGCGATTCCGGGCTGTTTAGTTCTTTAAGCAGCCCGGAAATTTTTTGATCCTGCCCCGGTAAAGTAGAATCAGGCAAAATCTCCTCAAGGGGTTGGAGCACGAATTTACGCAGGTGCGCGCGCGGATGAGGCAGGATCAGTTCAGGCGAATGGCTCCTTTGATCACCAAACGCAATGAGGTCGAGATCGAGCGGTCGGGCTTCGTTGAGAATCACCTTGGGTTTCCTGCCGAACTCCTTTTCCAAAGCCTGTAATTTACGAAGTAGCCCAAGTGGCGTTTCATTCGTAAGAGCGTGACCGACAAAAACTGCATTTACAAAATCAGGCGAACCGGGTGGGCAATCGACAGGTGTGGAGCGCCAAAAAGAGGAAACGCGATGAGGTGCAGCGGTCAGCGTCTTTAGCCGCGAGATTGCATCCTCTAAAATCTGAATGGAATTTCCCAGGTTCGACCCGAGCGCGATAATTACGAGCTGATCTCGTTCGCCACTTTTACTCAAGCCCGAGGACATTCTGCATATTATAAAGACCCGGCTTTTGTTGAAC
>JBQCGE010000620.1:0-5510 GCA_051955955.1 Verrucomicrobiota bacterium | reverse complement strand
GACACAAGGAAAATGAAGAAACAAAATGGCGCGTAAAGCACCAGCCATCCGTTTTGCGCCTGCCACTCGATGACTTTGGTCAGGTTCAAGTCACCCACGAGCATGAAGACCGGCACCACCGACATCCCCATTGCAATTTCGTAGGAAATCATTTGCGCGCTGGAACGAATCCCGCCGAGGAACGGATATTTCGAGTTCGAGCCGTACCCCGCCAGCACGATTCCATACACGCCGAGCGACACAATTCCGAACGTGTAAAGAATGCCAATATTCAGATCCGAAATAACCATTCGCTGCGAACCCAGGTTCGAACCGAACGGGATCACAGCGAGCGCAAGGAACGCAGGAATCATGGTGATCGCCGGTGCGATCCAGAAATAAACTTTTTTAACGTGTGCCGGGGTGAAGTCTTCCTTCAAAAACGCTTTTACACCATCTGCCAAGGGTTGTAACAACCCTGCCGGACCAACCCGGTTCGGCCCCACGCGATCCTGGATGAAAGCCGAAATCCGGCGCTCCGCCCACACCGAATAGGCGAACATGGTCATGACCGCTCCAAAGACCAGGACAATCTTCAGAAGGCTGAAAAGCAAAAATTCCGAATTGGGTGTGAGATACATTTTAGTATGTAACTGAAATTCCCTGGTCCCCAATTCCCGCCCAAGTCAAACCTTTGAATGCAGGAATCTCAGCAGCCATTTGATTAAAGAGGCCTTCAATGCTGGCGAAGCCGTTCTGGCCTGTGACGTTAAATACAAGCTCATGCAGAAATTCCCATTCGGGCCGCGCGTTCCCTTTCGTCTCGATTGCCTGGAAGAAGCGCTGAACTCGCCCTTTCACATTCGTCATGCTGCCGCGCTTTTCTGCATGCGCGCAGCCCGGCAGAAGAAAGTGTGCATGAGCGGTGGTTTCGTTCGGAAGAATATCGGAGACGACCAGCAAATCGAGCGTGCGGAGCAGGGTGGCATCAATGCCATGTCGGGTAACGTCCTCGCCAAAGACGATCAAGGTTTTAATCGTTCCTTTTCGAATTCCGTCCGCAATCTTTGGAATGTTCGAACCCATTTTTTCCGGCGCAATCCCAATCAGGCGGGAACCTAATGAATTCGGATTACGATCTGTGCTCAGCAATAGCTTATCGCCTTCGCCTGTGCGGGGAATCGAGTCGGTGATCGCTCCAACTTTCGCGGCAATCTTCTTGAGCAGGTAAAGTTCTTCATTGGTCTGCCGAGCCGAGGCTATAATGGCAACTGAACCCTGGGCAGTTTGACCGATTCGTTGTGAGATTTCAGCCAGTGCCGAAGTCCAGCTTGTGGAAATATAGGAGCCGGTCTTTTCCCGAACCAGAACTTCACGCAGGCGGTCCTCGCGGTTGATCCATTTGTAATTCAACCGGCCGTAATCACACATCCAGCTCGAGTTCACCGCGTCATTTTCACGGGGTTCGTACCGATGAACGACGTTTTCGCGCGAACCGATCACGATATTGCAACCGGTGCCGCAACTCGTGCAGATGCTCTTGGTTTCCTTCAAAAACCAAACGCGCATTTTGAAACGAAAATCTTTCGAGGTCAGTGCCCCAACGGGGCAGATATCCACCGTGTTAAGCGTGTAATTGTTATCGAATTCCTTGCCGGGATAGCGGGTCAGGGTGTTAAAGCTGCCGCGATTAATGAACCCGAGGGCATCGTCGCCCACAATATCTCGAGTGAACCGAATGCAGCGCGAGCAAAGGATGCACCGTTCATCGTCCAGCACAATGCGAGGTCCAAGGTCAACTCGCTTCGGCTTATGCACCTTCTGCTCGACGAAACGACTTTCGGCCTGGCCATAATCCACCGAATATTCCTGCAATTTGCATTCGCCAGCCTGGTCGCAAATAGGGCAGTCCAGCGGATGATTAATTAGCAAAAATTCCAGGACCGATTTCCGCATGTCGGCTACGCCGGGCGTGTTGGTATAAATCTCCATGCCGGGCGATACTGGCGTGGCACAGGCAATTGCCGGGCGAGGGGATTTGTTGATCTTCGGGGTGCCGTCAGGATTCAAAATTGGCTTCCGATCCTGCCCCATTGCTGGAGTGCCAAACTCAACCAGGCACATGCGACAATTTCCAGCCACTGGCAGTTTCGGGTGATAGCAATAATGCGGCACATCCACCTTCACCATCGCGCATGCCTGGATCATCGTCGTCGGCAATGGCTTGCCCCCAAGCGGATCCGGCATTGTCTTGGGCACGGAAATCGTCTGGCCATCGATTTTGATCGTGACCATGTCAACGGGCTGAGCCGGTTTTGTTTCGCTGGTAGCTGGAGCGGACATACTTTCTTGTAAATTAACCGGGACGATTGTCAGGGCTGGCGGCCAGTTTCATTTCTGGAGTGGGACCGGCACCTGAGGCTTCCACATTGCGCGCTTCAGCGGCGGCTCCCTTCGCTTCAAATTCATCTTTGAACTTCCGCACAAAGCTTTGCACCGGCCACGAACACGCCTCGCCAAAGGCGCATATGGTGCGGCCACCGGGAATATTATCCGCTATTCGCAGGAGGTAATCAGCATCCTGCTTGCGGCCATTCCCGTGCGCGAGTCGATGAAGCGCCTTGCTCATCCAGAGCGACCCTTCGCGGCATGGTGTGCATTGGCCGCAGCTCTCATGCGCGTAAAATTCGGAAATATTCGCCAGCGCTTCCACGATGTCCGTCGAATCGTCCAGCACAATGATCGCACCGGAACCGGACATGCTCCCCGCCGCCATCAGGGAATCAAAATCATAGGGCAAATCGAGCAATTCCACCTCCTGCTCAATGTCTTTTCCATCCGGTCCTTTTTTCTTCAGCTTGAATTTCTCACCGGCTTTGAAAACTTTTGCGGAAGACCCTCCAGGAATGATCGCCTTCAGTTTGCGGCCATCCCGCAACCCGCCGCCGAAGTGATTAATCATTTCACCGAGGGTCGCCTTGCCCACCTCGATTTCGTAATAGCCCGGCTTCTTCACATGTCCGCTAATGCTCACGATACGCGTGCCGGTGTTATTCGGTGTGCCGAGCTTAGCGAATTCCGCGCTGCCCATCTGCAGAATGTGTTTCACCGCGCACAACGTTTCCACATTGTTCACGATGGTAGGAGACATGTACAAACCGAGAATTGCAGGGAAATAGGGCGGTTTGATTCGTGGGTAGGCGCGTTTGCCTTCCAGTGACTCAATCAATCCAGTTTCTTCACCGCAAATGTATGCTCCGGCGCCGCGATGCACATGGATTTCCAAATCGTAACCACTTCCTAAAATATTTTTTCCGAGAAAATTCTTTTCGCGCGCTTCCTTCAATGCGCGGTTCAGAATTCGCGCCCCTTCCGGAAACTCACCGCGAATGTAGATGTAGGCGAGATGAACATCGTTCGCGAAACAGGAGATGATCATCCCCTCCAGCAATTGATGCGGATCCTTGTGGATGATCTGCCGGTCTTTGAACGTGCCAGGCTCCGACTCATCCGCATTGCAGATTAAATAAATTGGCTTTCCGCTCTTCCGATCAACGAAGGACCATTTTAAGCCGCAGGAAAAGCCCGCTCCACCACGTCCACGCAAACCGGAAGCTTTCACTTCGTCACGAATTTGCTCCGCGGGGCTCACGGTTTTGCCCTCCGGCAGGGTTTTGACCGGAAGAGTCAAAGCCTTGCGCAAAGTTTCATAGCCACCCGCGCGCACGTAACAACCGAGATCAACGGTATAACCTGGTTGATCCACATTTTTTAAAATGAGCCGATATTCTTGCGGCATAATTTTTCAGAGTCGCTTGACTACTGGGCTGAACTCTCTATCTTTCAGCCCGCAACACTGCCCGATGGTGTAACGGTAGCACAGCAGACTCTGGATCTGTTTGTCATGGTTCAAATCCATGTCGGGCAGCCAACTTCCCCCAATTATTCCCGTAAACTTCGTAATTTCCCTGACACCATTCATTTATTTCCCGGAGCACTTCGCGACGATTTCATTCGCTTTATCGAGCGAAACTCCTTCATAAAAATCTTCATTGCACATCATCACCGGCGCGGTCCCGCAGCTCGCGAGGCATTCCACAAATTCAACCGTGTATTGTCCGTCCGGAGTGGTTTGCGGCCCGTGGCCGTGAGGGTCCAGGCCAAATTTTTCACAAAGATGTTTGTGCAGTTTCGCTGAGCCTCCCAGGGCGCAGCTCAGCGTCCGGCAAACTTTGAACTGATGCTTCCCAATCGGCTCCTGTCGGAACATGGGGTAAAAGGTCACCAGTTCAAAAATATTGATCGGTTGCAATTCCAGCTTGGACGCGATCCATTCCATCGCTTCCTTTGAAATATACCCAAAATGTTCCTGGATTGCGTGCAGCAGCATGAGCGACGCGCTCCGTTTCACTGGATAATGGGAAATCAATTCGTTGATTTCCGCTTCAAGCGCGGCCGGAACCACAAAGGGCGTCTTTGAGGCAGGCGCGGTAACGTCAACTGGATGGGCAGGTACTGGCGCGTTCATCGGTCGCACTCTCCCATTACGAAGTCAAGCGAACCCAGAATGGCCACGGTATCACTCATCATATGTCCAGGCATGAGTTTTGGCAGTATGCTCAAATTCACAAACGATGGAGCACGAATTTTGAGCCGGTACGGCGTTCCGCCACCCCGACTGTTGATGTAAAACCCGAGTTCACCTTTTGGATTTTCCGCTCCGAAATAAATTTCTCCGGGAGGAACATTTTGGCCTTGCGTCACCAAAATAAACTGGTGAATCAACTCCTCCATTTTGGTTAAAACGTTTTTCTTCGGAGGGAGGAAAACTTTCCCATCCTGGATGTGCCACGGGCCGTCCGGAAGTTTATCAAGGCATTGGTGAATAATGCGGACGCTTTGCCGCATCTCTTCCATGCGCACGAGGTATCGATCATAACAATCGCCTACCGAACCAATTGGAACTTCAAAGTCGAGTTGATCGTAAACGAGATAGGGGTGCGCTTTCCGCAGATCGTGATTTACTCCGCTCCCACGAAGGTTCGGTCCGCTCAATCCGTAGTCAATCGCATCTTCCTTCGAGATTACGCCAATATCCCGGGTGCGATCCATAAAGATGCGGTTACGCGTAAGCAGCGTTTCCGATTCATCGAAGTTGACCACGACTTCATTTAGGAATTTGCGGACTTCATGGGTCCAACCTTCCGGAATGTCCCGGGCTACTCCGCCGATCCGGGTGTAACTGGTCGTAAATCGCGCACCGGTCAAGGCTTCGCACAAATTGTAGATCGTTTCCCGCTGGGTAAACGTATGCAGGAATACAGTCAAGGCTCCCACATCCATTGCGAATGCACCCAGACCGAGCAAATGAGCCGAGATGCGTGCCAACTCGCAGCAAATTACCCGGATGAACTGGCACCGAGCTGGAATAAGATGGTCAATCCCCATCAATTTTTCCACAGCAAGTGCATACGCGACATTGTTCGCAAGGGGAGCGAGATAATCCAACCGGTCTGTGTACGGCACAAACT
>JBQCGE010000619.1:0-2687 GCA_051955955.1 Verrucomicrobiota bacterium | reverse complement strand
CGATCCGACTATTTCAGCCCGGATGGAGGCATCACGTTTCCATTTAGTGAAGGCATTCAATTGACGGCTGGAAAGAGCTATTATCTCGAGGGCATTCATCAGGAAGGCGGCGGTGGAGATAATTTCGGGGCGACTTACCGGCTGATCGAGGAAGCCGATCCGGTCAGCGGCGATGACACTCGCATTAACGGCTCACAAGTGGGAGTAAAAATCCCCGCGCCGACCACGCTCACCTTCACAAGCCAGCCACAGAACGCGACAGCTTTCGCCGGAACATCCGCGCGCTTTTCCGCGGTGACCGAGACGGATAGCGCCATTCCAGCGACCTATCAATGGCGTCGGAACGGAACACCGATTCCGGGAGCGACAGCATCGAGCTATAGTTTTGTTACGTCGCCTTCCGATACTGGATCGACATTCGACCTTGTAGCGATTGTGCCTGGGCTGACGAACATCAGTTCGGCGGCAACGCTGACGGTGGAGACCACGGGAGGTGTCGAGGTGTCGGGACACTTGAAACGGGAATACTACCCCGGAGCAACTAGAGTCCCGGTGGAAAATGGTGCTGCGGGAGCACCCAGCAATGTGACCTCTCTCACCAGCTTTGAGGCGCCGACGAACTTCGCCGATAATTACGCGCAGCGGGTAAGCGGTTATTTTATCCCCGCAGAGAACGGCGAGTATGTCTTCTTCCTCGCAGCCGATGACGATGCCGATTTGTTCCTGAGCACGGATGATTCCCCGGCCAACAAGCAGCTCATCGCGCAGGAAACAGTTTGGAGTGGACCTCGTAATTGGGTGACACCAGGAGGTGGCCTCGCTACCCAGAAACGTTCAGACCAATGGAGCCCGGACGATGGCATCACCATGCCATACTCCGCGGGCATTACGCTGACGGCAGGACAGAAATACTACATCGAGGCCGTTCAGCACGAGGGGGCCAGCGGCGATAATTTGGCCGTGACTTTCAAGCTCGTATCAGAAGATGACCCGATTGACGGCGATGCGACTCGCCTGACCAACAGCTTGATCTCCTATGTGACTCACCCCACAACTTCGCTGGAGATCACAACCCAGCCTTCAAACATTACGTTAACGGAAGGCAAAGAAGCGGCTTTCAACGTGGCAGTCCAGACCGATTCTGAACTCACGCCTGTTTATCAATGGCGCAAGAACGGCGTTCCAATCGCAGGCGCCAATAGCTCCACCTACAAAGCGATCGTTCTCGCCGCGGATAACAATTCCACCTACGACGTTGTAGTCAGCATTCCAGACACAACGAACACAGTCACGAGCTCCGTCGCGAAGCTCACGGTTCAGTCAGGAATCCTTTCCGCCGGTTTGAAACGGGAGTTTTACCCGAATCAAACACGCGCCGCAGTCGAAGCTGGAACTGCGGGAGATCCTACCGTGGTCGATGTGATTACCGCATTCGATCTGCCGGGTGGTCGGGGGAGTAACTATGCGCAACGCTTCTCAGGATTCTTCATCCCGCCCGCGAACGGGGCCTATGTTTTCTTCGTCGCGGCTGACGATGATACGGATGTGTACTTGAGCACGGATGACAATCCCTCAAACAAGCGACTGATCGCGCAGGAAGAACAATATAGTGGCACCCGAAATTGGAATACTCCAGGTGGAGGTTCGGTCACTCAGAAGCGTTCGGATCAATGGAGCCCGGACGGCGGTGTGACCTTTCCTTACTCGTCTGGAATCCAACTTACCGGAGGCACGCGCTATTACCTGGAAGTGGTCCAACATCAAGGAACGGGCGGCGATAACATTGCGCTCACCTACAAATTGTTTGAGGAAGCAGATCCGCTGGACGGCGACGCAACCCGGATGACGGGCAGTACGCTGGGCTTCTACGCCACGGCTTCGACCGTCTCGATTGAGACCGATCCTGCGAATGTGACCACAATGCAGAATCGTTCGGCGACCTTCAGCGTTGAAGCGACCACGGACAGCGAATTCCCCACTCTCTTCTACCAATGGCAGAAGAATGGCGTGGATATCGCGGGCGCGACGAGTTCGAGCTATACACTTCCCATGGCGGCCCTGACGGATAATAACGCTCAGTTCACCGTCAAAGTGAGTGCCGCGGGTTCTGCTGTCGTGACAAGTCAGCCAGCAACCCTCACGGTTACTCCAGACACCACAGCCCCGACGGTTCTTTCAGCAGGAGCGTTCACAGGCGGTTCTGTAGTAGGTGTTGCGTTCGACGAAGCAGTTGATCAAACAAGCGTCGCGACCATCGCGAACTATACAGTAAGCGGAGCGACTGTGACGGAAGCGATTCTACACAACGGCAATCTCGTCGAGTTGCGCCTCGGTGGGCCGGTCGGTGCCACCTTCACGGTAAATGTCAGTGGCGTGAAGGATCTTGCTGGAAACACGATCGCGCCTGCGACCGCAAATGGCCAAATCGTGAATCTCTCACCGCAGGATGTCGGAGAAGAAGGTGTCAATCCAATCATCCCAGGAAATTCCTTCACCTGGGGAACAGGAACCTACGTGGCCGGCGGCGGCGCTGATATTTGGGGAACCGCAGACGGCTTCCAATTCGTCAATCGCCAGGTGACTGGCGCCTTCGACATCCGTGCTCGCGTCGATAGCCTGACCGGGGTTAACGAATGGACCAAAGCGGGCTTGATGGCTCGTGAAAGCCTCGCTGCGGGAAGCCGCAA
>JBQCGE010000618.1:0-2597 GCA_051955955.1 Verrucomicrobiota bacterium | reverse complement strand
CAATGGCGCGCGCTGTTTCGCCCGATTCATCCAGAAAGTTACAAACGGGCAGCTTGGGAAATCCAATGGCGGAGTGACTTTCGAAACCGGTGCAGGCATCATCGGCGCGAAATTTAATGGCGAGCGCGTGGATATTAATCTAACGGCCCCAAAGGATTTGCGACTGGACGAAACGGTAAATCTTTCAACCGGCCCGGCGAAAATTCATTCGTTGAATACAGGCGTGCCCCATGCAGTCCTTTTCGTCGCAGATGCCGATAAAGCCATGGTCCAAAACCTGGGTTCGGAAATTCGTCGGCACGCCCACTTCGCTCCCAGGGGAACGAACGTAAATTTTGTGCAGGTGCTCGGCCCGAACCACATTCGCGTTCGGACATTCGAGCGCGGCGTGGAAGGGGAAACTCTCGCTTGCGGGACTGGCGTCACCGCATCCGCCTTGATCGCTTCACGCGTCCATGGGTTTACTTCGCCCGTAAAAGTGCAGGTTCAGGGTGGAGACACACTCCAGGTCAGCTTTAAGGAGCGCGAAGGAAACTTCGAGGATGTGCACCTCGAAGGGCCTGCCGATTTCGCGTTCGAAGGGGAAATTCAGCTTTAAATATATGTTTAAGGGAACTTTTACCGCAATCGTAACTCCCTTTAAAAATGGGAAAATGGATTTACCGGCGTTGGAACGAATTGTCCGCGCTCAGGTGAAGGGAGGCGTCGAAGGAATTGTCCCTGCGGGAACGACGGGTGAATCTCCCACCATCAGCTTCGAAGAGCATATTCAGTTGATCGAGGAGTCGGTGCGTTTGGCGGGTGGCAAGGTCAAGGTGATTGCCGGAACCGGGGGCAACTCAACCGAGGAAGCAATTTACCTGACCAGGGCGGCGGAGAAAGCAGGTGCCGACGGATCCCTCCAGGTTGCGCCTTATTACAATAAGCCCACTCAGGAAGGATTGTTCCAGCATTTCCGCGCAATTGCCCGTGGGACGAAACTGCCCATTTTGCTTTACAGCATTCCTGGCCGTTGCGGAATCGAGATTGGCTTTGAAACCGTGGTGCGCCTGGCAAAAGAATGTCCAAATATTGTTGGCATCAAGGAAGCGGGTGGGAACCCGGACCGCGTCTCGCAATTCCGCGGAGCCCTTGGCCCAAAATTCGATATTCTGAGCGGAGATGATTCGCTCACCTTGCCTTTTATGTCAGTCGGTGCGGATGGAGTCATCAGCGTCGCCTCGAATGTCATTCCGAAGCAAGTTTCGCAAATGGTGCGTCTCTTCGCCTCCGGTGACGCGCGCGGAGCATTGAAACTCCACGCAAAATATTTCCCATTGTTCCGGCATTTGTTCATTGAAACGAACCCTTCACCGGTTAAAGCTGCCATGACCATGCAGGGATTAATTGAGGAAGAGTATCGCTTACCCATCGTCAAAATGGAGAAGAAGAATCGCGATATTCTCGAACAAACTTTGCGGAATTGCGGCATTCTGAAATAACATGACTCGCGTAATCATCACCGGTTCGAGAGGGCGGATGGGCCAATCATTGATTGCCTGCGCGCCTCGTTTTCCAGAGTTGCTGGTGGTCGGCAAAATCGATGTGGGTGAATCGATTGAACCGCTCCTCCCCAACGCGGATGTGGTGGTCGATTTTAGTTTTCATAATGCGACCGCTGGAGTTGCGGACCTTTGCGCCAAACACAATCGCGCGCTGGTGATCGGAACGACCGGCCACACCGCCGATGAAAAGGCCCGGATCCTGGGTGTCACGCAAACGATTCCCGTAGTCTGGGCGTCCAACTATTCCACCGGCGTGAACACATTGTTTTGGCTCACCCGAAAAGCCGCTGAAATTCTAGGGCCGAAGTTCGATCTTGAGATTGTTGAGATGCATCATCGGCTCAAAAAGGATGCGCCAAGCGGCACTGCGATGACCCTCGCTGAAATTCTCGCGAGCGTCCGGGGTCAGCAACTTAAAGACGTGCTGGTGCATGGCCGCGAAGGAATTGTGGGCGAGAGAACGGAACGTGAAATTGGAATGCACTCACTTCGGGGCGGCGATGTGGTGGGTGATCACACGGTTATTTTCGCGGCGAACGGTGAACGCCTGGAGTTGAGTCATAAGGCCTCCAGCCGTGAAACTTTTGCCAATGGTGCGCTGAGGGCCTGCATCTGGGTCGTCCAACAAAAGCCAGGTCTCTATAATATGCAGAATGTCCTCGGGCTTGAGTAAAAATGGCGAGCGAGATCAGCTTGTAATTATCGCGCTCGGATCGAACCTGGGAAATTCCATTCAGAGTTTAGAAGCTGCAATCTCGCGCCTAAAAACGCTGACTGCTGCACCTCATCGCGTTTCCTCTTTTTGGCGCTCCACACCTGTCGATTGCCCACCCGGTTCGCCTGATTTTGTAAATGCAGTTTTCGTCGGTCACGCGCTCACGAATGAAACGCCACTTGGGCTGCTTCAGGAATTACAAGCTCTGGAGAAGGAGTTCGGCAGGAAACCCAAGGTGATTCTCAACGAAGCCCGACCGCTCGATCTCGATCTCATTGCGTTTGGAGATGAAAGGAGCCATTCGCCCGAACTTATCCTTCCGCATCCTCGCGCGCACG
>JBQCGE010000617.1:0-5588 GCA_051955955.1 Verrucomicrobiota bacterium | reverse complement strand
ATTAACGGGATGGTCGCCTCAGACCCACGGCTCCCATTTGGGGGAGTGAAATATTCGGGCTACGGCCGGGAGTTGAGCCAGGAAGGAATTCGCGAGTTTGTTAATATCAAAACAGTAAAGTGCGTGGAAAGCGATGTTAAGGAAAGCGCGACCGAATAAATCGCCAGGCAGTTACCCGCGCACCAGACTGGATTATTTGATTTGGGCGAGGCAATGCGTGAGGAACGGGAGCAACTGCTTCTTGCGCGAGACAACACCTTCGAGCCGGTAGATTCCGGGTTCGACCTCGGGATAACTGATGAGGGAATGGAATGCTTCCGGGGCGCTCAGAATCAGGAGTGAAGCTTGAGAGACAACATCGGTGACCAGCAAAGCGGAGAAATAGTAGCCTTGTCTTGCGCAGAATTCGTTCACTGCTTCAACGACCTGTTTCTTTCGATCCCAGAATTGGGTGAAACCGATTTCCTCGATTTGAGCGACGCTGAAGGTACGGCCATGCTCGATATATTCCTTGCAATCGGTGGACACCGCCTGCGCGGGAGAGCGTGAAACGAGCACGGAACCGGAGGCAAAAAGGCGTTCGGTAAACTCGCGGGCGTTGATACCCGACATAACCTCGAGAATGGAAAGAACGTCGCGATCCACCTGGGTCGTGGTGGGAGAAGTGAGATTCAAGGTGTCCGAAACCACGCCTGCCAGGAGGATTCCAGCAATCTGATCACTTAACTCGACACGCTCGTTAATGAACGCCCGAGCGACGATGGTGCTGGTAGAGCCGACTGGTTCATTGCGGAAGAAAATCGGTTGTTGGGTCATCAAGCCGATGCGGTGGTGATCGACCACTTCAATGATTTCGACCTGGTCAGCGCCGTGAACCGCTTGAGAGAGCTCGTTGTGATCAACAAGGATCAACTTACGTTCCACGCGGCGGAGAAAGTCGGATTTAGACAAAATCCCGATCGTCCGTTTCTTGTCGTCGATGACGGGAAAAGCCTGAAAATTCGATGTGCCGGCAATGGCGCGGACTTGCGCGAGGGATTGTTCATTGTGAAAGGCGATATAATCACGATGGATCATGTGATCGACCGTGACTGAAGCGCGAGACAACATTGCGGTAGTGGCGGAATCATGCGGCGATATCAGCATGCTCACTTTGTATCGCTTGGCTTCATCGGCAATCGCATCATCAACCGCGAGTCCCCCGGTAACGACGACCACACGAACTTTTTCACGAATGGCAAGCGATTGGATATCGCGACGGTCTCCGACAATCACCATCAGTTTGTCTCTGGGATACCCGCGCAGGCGCTCGGCAAAAGACTCGTGGCTCATTGCGCCGAGCATCATGATCAACTCCTCCTCAGGGTCTGGATTGACGGCGAAAACCATTTCCGCATTGAGCGTGCAGGCGAGATTCAGCAAGGAGGCGCGGACTTTCCGACTCTCAAAGGGGCGGTTGGGTGTCGGAAAGAAAAATTTGCTCATCTTGAAGAGCGAAATGAGCCCTTCACAAGTTCGGTCCGAGTTCAGGACAGGAAGGACGCGGATGCCACGATCTTCCATGATGCCGAGCGCTTCGGCGACCGTGGATTTGGGACCGACGCTGACCACGTTCGATTCCATGACGTCCTCGACGCGGGGGGAAACGTCCGGGACAAATTTCGGAGCGGCCATGCCAAACGATTTCAGAACGAAATCGATCCGTTCATTCGTATCCCCGCAACGGGCCGCGACCGCGCCGGGCATGCCGGTGCGACGCTTGAACTCCGCATAACCGATCGCGGAGCAAATCGCGTCAGTATCCGGATTGCGATGGCCGATCACCAAAACTTCATTCATGATGCGCTCATTCCCCACCGGTCAAGATACCTTGGACCGGGATCCGTTGCGACCGGCATTTCCCCGGATAAAACGGCTCGCGAACAATTAAACTCAAAGCGGGCGGGAGGCAAGAGTGGCGGGTGAAAATGTGGGTAATTGATGAAGGAGAAGCTGGTTGGAAGGGAAACCAATTACACGAGGGCAGGAGTGGATTATCAAACGACCCCTCCCCTACCCCTGATCCTGCGCTCGGGCGGAGGAGAGAGAAAGGATGTCGTCGCAAGCGAGATTTAGCCGCCGAGGTAGGCTTTGCAGACCTCGGAGTTGGTTTTGAGGGCGCGGGATTGGTCCTGCAGGATGATCCGGCCAGTTTCGAGGACGAAGCCGTAATGTGAAACTTCGAGGGCGAGGTTGGCGTTTTGCTCCACGAGGAGGATCGTGATGCCTTGCTGGCGGTTGATTTCGACGATTTTTTCGAAAATGGTTTTGACGAGGAGCGGCGCGATGCCGAGCGACGGCTCATCCAGCATGAGGAAAGTCGGGCGACTCATTAACGCGCGGCCGATGGCGAGCATTTGCTGTTCACCGCCGCTGAGGGTTCCGGCCACCTGACGCGCACGTTCCTTTAAGCGGGGGAACATGGTGTAAACGAAATCCTGATCGGCGGCTATGCCGGGTTTGTCCTTGCGCAGGAATGCGCCCATTTCGAGGTTCTCGCGGACGGACAGATTGGCAAAGACCATGCGCCCTTCAGGGACGTGGGAGAGTCCACGCTGAACGATTCGGTGCGGACTCAACCTGGTTATGTCCTCCCCATTAAACTGGATGGAACCGGATTTGGGGCGTTGAAGGCCTGAGATGGCGCGGAGGGTAGTGGTTTTTCCAGCGCCGTTTGCGCCAATTAACGTGACGATGTCGCCCTGGCGAATCGTGAGTGAAATGCCATGAAGCGCGGTAATCACGCCGTAGTTCACCACCAGGTCGCGAGCTTCGAGTATGATCGGTTTCTCCTGCATTATTCTCCGAGGTAAGCTTCGATCACTTTGCGGTTGCAGCGGACTTCCTCGGGCGAGCCTTCGGCAATTTTTTCGCCGTAATCCAAGACCGCGACGCGCTGGCAAATGCCCATGACGACTTTCATGTCATGCTCAACGAGGAGGACGGAAAGGTTGAACTTATCCTTGATAAACCGGATGAGGTTCATGAGTTCGACCTTTTCGGTGGGGTTCATGCCTGCGGCTGGCTCATCGAGGAGGAGCAGTCGTGGACGGGTAGCGAGGGCGCGAACAATTTCGAGACGGCGCTGATCGCCGTAGGGAAGATTGCCCGCTTCGAATTCAGCAAATCCATCGAGGTTAAAAATCTTGAGCAGGTCCATGACCTGCTGAGCGATTTCAGCTTCCTCGCGCATGAATGCGGGGCCGCGGATGAGGGCATGGGTGATACCGCTGGTGAGATGAAGATGAAAAGCAACGCGGACGTTATCGAAGACGGTAAGCGATGGGAAAAGGCGGATATTCTGAAACGTGCGGGCGATGCCGTGACTCGTGATGACGTAGGGTTGATGGCCTGAAATCGATTGCCCGGCGAAACGAATCGCACCGGATGTGGGTTGATAAACGCCGGTGATCAGATTGAAGACAGTGGTTTTACCGGCGCCATTTGGACCGATGAGGCCGACCAGTTCATTTTGGCCGATTTCGAGGTCAAGGGCCGAAACGGCGGTGAGGCCGCCAAAGCGAATGGTGCATTGCTCGAGTTGAAGCAGCGGTTGCCCCGTCATGACATGGTCGGGTTGGAAGCGGGTTTAATGCGCGCGCGCCATTTGATACGGAACAGGCCCTGGGGACGGGTGAGCATGAGCACAATCAGGAGGAAGGAGTAGAGCACCATTCTATAGTCCTGCACCGGCCTGAGCACCTCGGGGAGGATGGTGAGCAAAATAGCGGCGGCAATGACACCAATAGTGTTGCCCATACCGCCAAGGATAACCATGACGACGATTTCGATGGAGCGCATGAAATCGAAACCGTTCGGTGAAATGAAGGTTTTGTAATGCGCGTAAAGGCCGCCCGCAATGCCGGCGAAAAATGCGCTGAGGGAGAAGGCGATTATTTTGTAGCGGGTGGTATTGATGCCCATGGCTTCGGCGGCGATTTCGTCATCGCGCACGGCGATAAACCCGCGACCGTAACTGGAGTGCACGATGCTGAGGACGACATAAATCGTGATGAAGGCGAAAGCGTAAGCCCAAAAAAAGTTGGTGTAAGTGGGGATTCCGGGCATGCCGCGCGCGCCGCCGACTGCCGGGATGTTGAGGAAAATGATGCGGATGATTTCACCGAACCCAAGAGTGACAATGGCGAGATAATCCCCTTTCAAGCGGAGAGAAGGAGCGCCGACGATTAAACCACAGATAGCGGCAACCAAACCACCGAGGAGATTTGAACAGAGGAAAAGAATGGAAGCGTTCAGGTGGCCAGGCGGAAGGATGTGACCGAAAACTTTGGGCGCAACAATCATGGTGATCACGGCGGAAGTGTAAGCGCCAATGCACATGAAACCGGCGTGACCGAGGGAGAATTGGCCGGTATAGCCGTTCACAAGATTGAGGCTGACCGCGAGAATGATATTGATCCCGACATTGATGACGACGCGGAGGAAATAAGGATCAATGCGGTCGGCAAAAGAGGAGATGAGAAAAGCGACTGCAATCGCGAGCAAGAGGAAGAAATGTGCAGCGTACTTTCGCATCAGACTTTTTCGACCTGGACTTTACCAAACAACCCGGCGGGCCTGAATACAAGGATGAGGATCAACACAGCGAAAGCAATAGCATCGCTGAAAGTGGACCATGGGCTGCCCTTCACAAATGTTTCGACAATACCGAGAATCAAACCGCCCACGGCCGCGCCGGGGATATTGCCGATACCGCCAAGCACTGCTGCGACGAAAGCCTTCAAGCCGGGCATGATGCCCATGAGCGGCTGGATGGATTGATAATTGATGGCGTAAAGGATTCCACCGGCGGCGGCGAGCGCGGAACCGAGAGCGAAGGTGAAGGAAATCACTTTATCATTGCTGATGCCGACCAGGGAGGCGGCTGTGTGATTGAACGAAACGGCGCGCATCGCTTTGCCCATTTTGGTTTTGAAAACGAGGAATTGCAGGGCAATGAGGAGGAAAAGAGTTACGGCCAGGACAATGATTTGGTTGCTGGAGATGGTGACCGTTTGAGCGTGGGCGACCTGGTTCACTGTTTCGGAACCGGTGTTGAAGCGGTAGGTGGCAGTCGGAAAGAGGACCGGGAAAGCGCGGGGGGTTGCCTTCCAGAATAGTTGGGCGGCGTTTTCGAGCAAAAGCGAGACGCCAATGGCGGTGATCAGGACGTTCAACTTTGAGCTTTGGCGCAATGGCCGATAGGCAAGGCGTTCGATGACGACGCCAAGGATGGCGCAAATGACCATAGCCGCACAAAGAACGGCGAGGCCGCCCGTGACGGTTCGAGGAGCGAAGTAGGGAGCGATAAAAAAACCGGCGTAAGCGCCGACCATAAAAACGTCGCTATGGGCGAAATTAATGAACCGGAGGACTCCGTAAACCATTGTGTAGCCGAGCGCGATCAAGGCATAGATCGCGCCGACCGACAGACCATTTATGATTTGCTGAAGAAAAAAAGTCAGGTGAGTCCGGGGTTAGGATTATTGTTCGGGATAAATGGTTTCAAGGAAATTGAATTTTCCATTCTTGATTGCAATAACGCTGGC
>JBQCGE010000616.1:0-4780 GCA_051955955.1 Verrucomicrobiota bacterium | reverse complement strand
TTATTTGGAACCCTGCTTTCTTTTGTGCCCGAAGGTAAATTGCAAAACCGCAAGGTAAACCTGTTCGCAATTTGCCTATTGATTGGATTGTTGATTGTGACCTGGAGTTTGGCCTTAATCAAACGATGAAATGGATTGTGGCCATACTATGTGGATGGATCATGGGCAGCGCAATGGCGGGTGATTCAGGGAACCATCGCGGCAGGCAATTCGTTGGCCTCAACGGGCTTAATCAATTTGAGCAAAGCTCCGAAGGTCATTTTATTTCTCCCAAAATTCATGCTGGAATTTCCTGGGACCAATTAATTGTCTCCTGGAATTTTGTTGGGCCGGACGATGCGGGTTTGATCATTGAAGCTCGGGTCCAGCTTTCAGATCACGAGTCAAACTGGTACACCCTGGGGAAATGGACGAAGGCGGCTGGCGACACGAGGGAGAGCGTGAAGGAGCAGAAGGACATCGATGGCCGTGTGGATACCGATACCTTGATATTAAAGCAGCCCGCCAAATCTGTTCAACTTCGTATTCGGCTGCAAGGAGCTGACGCGAAAAAAGAAATGCTCAAATTTCTCGGCCTGAGCTTCTGCGATTCAAGCGCGGAGCCGGAGATTTTGCCGCCCAACAAAGCGGCCTGGGGAAAGACTTTGACCGTCAAAGAGCGTTCCCAGGCAAATTACCCGGAAGGGATTACTGCCTGGTGTAGCCCGACGAGCACCTCAATGCTTTTGAGTTATTGGGCGGCGAAATTAGATCGGCCCGGGATGGATTATGATGTGCCGATCGTTGCCGCGGCGGTCAACGACCCAAACTGGCCTGGAACGGGAAATTGGCCTTTCAACACCGCTTTCGCGGGAAGCCATCCGGGCATGCGCGCTTATGTCACTCGTTTCAGTGATGTGAGCGAGATCGAGGATTGGACCGCCGCCGGTTTTCCAGTGGCTCTCTCCGTTCGATATAATCTGCTGAAGGGGAAGACGGAGCAGGGGAACGGGCATTTGGTCGTTTGCATTGGGTTCACTCCGGAAGGAGATGTGGTCGTGAACGATCCAGGGCGTTCCCACGTGAGGCAAACGTATAAACGCGAGAATCTAATCCGGGCCTGGAGTGACTCAAAACAAACCGTTTACCTTATGTATCCCGAGGAGGCCAAAATCCCAGGAGACCGGTTTGGGCATTGGTACTCCAGCCCGCATTAACCAGAAGTTCGTGTCGGCTTATACTTTCGGCGCAAGGGAACTTTCCAGACAACGATTCCAGGGAATTGGTGTATCAGGTATGGCGTATTCCGCCGGGTTGTGGTAGGAAGGTATTAACCCGGTTTAGAAACGCATGATTCGGCGAGGATTGCCGCTGAACTGCATTCAGGAATCGCGGTTTGCAAGTCATGAACATGGTAGAAAACGGGCCAATGGGGGAGACGCAAGCGGACCAGCTCGCGCAGAGGAATCGCTGTATTTTCATCAATGGGTTTTTCGGCGCAGGAAAGACCACTGCAATCAGCAAGTTGGGAGCTTATCTGCATCGAAAGGGAATGCAGCCTTCCATCTGCACCCGTGACCAGGGAGAAAAGTTGGTCGATATCGCTGCATACCGTGCTCAAGGACTCGAGGTCAATGAGCCAGATGGGGCACCGACCCAGGCGCCTGATGGGGAGTTGTTCGGACATCACATCGATTCACCTGGTGATGGAAACCAGGTAATCATCACCGAGTCGGGCGGCAACTGCTCTGGATTGTGCAATTTTTCCAAAGAACATTTGGATCGAAGTGATTATGTGCTCGCCCCATTGACCGTCATGGTTGATCCAGCTCGCCTATCACGCGTGTTTGGACTGGATGCCGGGCAAGGCTTTTCCGAGATCGTGAATTCGCTTTACCGCAAACAGATCGAGGAAGCGGATTGCATTGTTTTGAATAAAATCGATTTATTTTCGGAATCGAAGCTCGAACAGATCGAATCTTTTTTACTTAAGAAAGCTCCGGAAACGAAGTTGTTCTGGGTTTCAGCCCGCTCCGGGGAGGGATTGAAGCAATGGTTTGATTATGTTTTGGGTGGAGAATCGGAAATCGATTGTGCTAACCCCAGGGGCGTTGACGGCATCACCGATGCAGCGAGTGCTAAATTGGCCTGGCTTAATTGCAGTGTGCGTCTTTCATCCGTGAAGTACTGGGAGAGCAGCAGGCTCGTCCTGGAGCTTGCTGCGGCCATGCAGAGTATCCTCCGAAATGAAAAGGCGGAAATTGCTCACTTAAAGCTCTCCTTCACCCCGGATGAACCGGATGGTGCAGGCGCTTCGGTGAGCGTTACGCGAAATGATGCGACTCCGGAACTCTGGATGATGGAAGGTGAACCTGTGCAGAGCGGGAATTTGTTGCTGAACGCTCGCGCGGAGGCGGAACCGGAAATATTGAACTCGAGTTTTAACCGGGCATTGCTCGCGCTGGCGGAAAAAACGCCTCACCTCTTTGCGCGTCTTGAACATTGCGAGCACTTTCGTCCAATCCGGCCGGGACAGAGCGATATTGACGATAATTAAAGCGAGGCTTGAGGCTGCAGTTCACGAAAATTCAGGCTCGCGACATTCTCCACCGCGCAGTCTGGATTAAAAGCAGCGAGTTCTTGTGCGGTGTAATTTCCAGTGCCAACGGCAAGCACCTTTGCGCCGATTGATCTCGCGCACGAAATATCGAGAGGGGTGTCACCAATCACGAGAATTTCCGCGCCGTTTAATCGGCGTCCAACAACCGCGTCCCCGCGCTCCCTGGCCACGGCCGCAATACAATCCCGGCTTTCATTATCATCGGCAAAACCGCCGAAGGGAAAGTGCTGCCAGAGACCATAGCGCTTGAGCTTCAATTCAGCGCCGAGGCGGATATTCCCGGTGAGCAGTCCAATGGCGGGAGTTGGTTGGTTCTGTTGCACCTGTTGGATGAATGCTTCGATTCCTTCGCAAGGCCCACCAGGCAACTCATGGAGAAGACGTTCCAGCAAAGTTGGATAGGTATGGAAGAACTTGCGAAAGTTTTTCTCAGTCGGTTCGATGTTATGCAGGAGGAAAGCTTCCCGGACGAGTGAGGTGTCCGTGCGACCGGCAAATTTCAACGTGCCGGTTGCGTCCGGAATGCCAAACACAGTAAGGAAAGTTTCTTCAAAAGCCTTTACCCCCGCTCCGCCGGTGCGGATCAAAGTTCCATCAATATCGAATAGTACCAGTTTATACACGATGCACAAAAATACCGCGCGCACCATAAGCCACGAGCGTTGAGGAGTGAAATAATTAAATAAAGTCGCTGAGGCTGCCGTCCAAGGAGCGATGTTGAGATCGGTTAAAGAGTTCGAGAATGCCAGGGTCAAGCTGCTAAATGGCCAGGGTTGCGGACGTGTGAAAGACATTTATTTCGACGATCAATCATGGGCCGTTCGCTTTTTGAAAGTCTCACTGGACCCGATCCGTTTTGGGCATAAACAAGTTTTAATTACCCCGGAGCAAGTGCGGGAATTTTCGGCAGATGGATGCGAATTGAACCTGAACGAAATCGAACTGGGTTACTGCCCGCTCGATAGTTCCTACCTGCCGGTTTGCGCGCAGTACGCATCATTCTCCATTTCCAATCCGCGCCAATGGAAACACAGAAATACCGACCCGCATTTACGGAGCGCAAATGCGGTTCGGAGTTACACACTTTACGCCGGAACAGAGGTTGCGGGAATGGCGGCGGACTTTCTCATTGGGCTAAAGGAATGGAAAATTCGATATATTGCAGTTGAGCAATTGGAGCAGAACAAGCGAATTTGCTTCCTCATTCACCCTGAAAACATCGAACGAATCAGCTGGTCCACCCAGCGAATTGTAGCCAGCTATCTCGACCCCGTATTAAGCGCGCCTGGAACTGCCACCCTGGTCAGCGCGGCTGCAGCTTAATTTCCTCCGAAGGTTCACTCAGTTCCGCCCCCTGTTTCCTTCTGAAAAAGAAGTAGGAAACAATGGCCGAAAATGCGGTTGCGAGAAACATCGTAAACAGAGTGTGGCTCAAAAAATGCGCCCCCTTGAACATCTGATAGAGCCCCATCGTCCAGCCGTAAATCATCCCGGGCAACAGCATCCACGGATTTCTCCGAATAAAATAAAAGGCCAGCAAAGCAAACCCACCGCTGGCATGGCCCGCAGGAAAGCAGTGCGGTGGAACCTTATTGTAGGATTTGTCCGTTGAAATAATGCGGTGATATTCTTCCGTGCCGCCATAACGGATTAATTCCGACGGGCAATGGACGCGTGTTAAATTTTTGCCCGTGCCAACAAGCAGGGGAATTCCAGCAAGGCAGACAATCAGGTATAGCGTTTCCCGGCGCGTCCACGGGAGCAAACGTGCGATCGGCTTGACTCCGAAGACACTGAGAAGCAAAAAGCCACCAAAAGAAAACAACAGGATTTTTGGAAATTTATAAAACCAGAACCGGGGGAGTTTGGAACTGGCGTCCACGAGCCATTGGTGCTGCTGAAAATTATAAAAATGGTCCTGTAAACGGATGTCGAGAGGGGTTATGACCTCAACACAGAGCGTGACAACAAGCCCCAGCAGGGCAATCCAGAGGAGTACGGAAGGGGAATGCTTGTGGGATCTCATCAGAATAAACAGGCTGGTTACTTGAACGAAAGCGAGCTTCGAGCCTGAGCCTCTGCAAGATCAGCTTCACTCACCGCGCAGGCGTTTCTCAAGTAAAGATCATTTGCAACCTGAAAAAGCGAAACCGCGTCGGACTTGGTTTTTGCGAGCGCATT
>JBQCGE010000615.1:0-9225 GCA_051955955.1 Verrucomicrobiota bacterium | reverse complement strand
CGCCGATTTTCTGAGTCGAGATGCTCCAGGATTTCAGCGCAATATTCGAGGTTTGGATGTCCAAGATGCCGGAAGTAATCAGCCCAATCGGCAGCCCATCCTCGAACAAACTCTGAGTGTAACTTACCCCAAGCAGGGCAGCGTTCCTGTTCAAAGATCGCGATCTGCTTCGCGTACCACTCTTTGGGCCAGGGTCGCGTTTGCGTAAAGCGGTGCAGTTCAAGGACGGCTTCCCGCAGCGGAGTTGACCACCCGCGAAATCGTTCCCAGGCCATTTTTCGCAGCTTTTCTGATTCCTCATCTTTACCGGAAAACCGATTGCGCAGAAGTTCATCCAAAACATCTGAGGCTATGATGGAAGCCTGGTGAGCATCGAGAACTGAAACCCCGGGATCCAGGTCCAGCATGTAAAAATGTTCACGAACAAGGCTATAGCAAAATCCATGAATGGTTTTGATATTGGCTGAATCAAGCGCAGCCAATTCCTGGGCACAAATTCCATTTTGCGGTTCCTCCTTTTGCCATTTTTCCAATTCCTGCCGGATTCGCTCCCGCCCTTCAGCAGCGGCTGCTTCGGTAAAAGTGACGACCAGCATTCGCCTTAACGAACCTGCACTCCGACTTTTTCGGATAGTTCTAATACACCGCTCAACTAATGTCCGGGTTTTTCCCGCGCCTGCCCCGGCCATTACAAGGGTGTTCCCCTTGTTTTCGATCGCTATTTTTTGACTGTCGGTAAAACTCATGTCCTGGCTTACTTATCCAATTTCTGGAGGATATTATATTTCTGTGTCCATGGATCAAAGCGGCAGACTGGCCCGAGGTCACATTGATCACAGGCGGTTCTATTGCCGCTGCGGTACGGATGGATTGCAATCTTTCCGCTGAAGATATTCTCCCCTGCCTCTTTCAATATCGTTTCCGCATTAATTACCACGTCTTTAAAACCCTGGGGTGTGAGCGCCGAAAAGCTTCCTTTGTGAGGCAGTTTTCCATTGGTGATGCGATAGCTGAATTGACCGCTCTTCTCCTCCTTATTTTTAGAGTCAAGCCGGTCTATTAAGTCCAGGTCGAACAAACCGCTGTGGGTATAGGCCCTTGCGCGCGCTTCTTTTTCGTTCCGGGACAATGCCTCGCTACGGCTCCTGGCCGAACTTTTCGTTGGGCGCAGTGGAATCAGGAAACACCCCGCCGGAATCATCTCTTTCGCGTTGAACTTCTCCTTTGCTTCTTCGATGTTCAGCAATGCACCCAGGTACGCGGTCAGTTGCTGCTGCACACCATGTTGAACAAACACTTGTTCAAGCTTTTTAATCCCACTCTTATAATCATGGATAATATAATAAACTCGCCCATCTTCCTCTCGATATAAATCAACACGATCAATCCGCCCCTTTAATACCAGTGAACGCTTTTGGCTTAATGGAATGCGCCAACCTGCCATTTCCCGATCTCCACCAAATGGGAGTTCCACATATTCGGGATCAAAATCGTTGTAATCGAACCATGAATAAACGGCTTCTATAAATTCCTGGAGCGCTTTTTTATAACATTCGGCGGTAAACGCGTTTTCCTCAGTTGCTGTGAGTAGCCCATCATTGAAGGTTTCGATAACCTCATCCGCAATTCGTCCAATGCGCCTGACCGCTTCTTCTGGACGCAACACTCTCCATTTCTTGTTTTCCGCTTTTAATTCCAAATGAAATTTGGACAAAACCTCATGCTGAAAGCTTCCTTGTTCCCGGATACCCAATTCAAACTCCATTCGTTCATGGACACGCAACCCTTTCTCCAGAAAGAAGCGAAAGGGACACATCGCGAACCGTTCCATGGAACTGACTGAAACCTTCAGTTCGCGGCCATAAAGCTTGTCCGTAACTTCCGGGCTCAGCATCTCATTTGGATCAGGTTCCTCAATGGACAACCCAGTAGCGAGCGGGCCCAATTCACACAAATGCACCGGGTCTTGTAAAACTTCAGGTGGGCTCCAACTCTTCACCTCAAGTTGAGGAAATAGCCTTTGCAGGTGCGGGATGAACCGTGACTGGTTTAATTTCTTTCCGTCAACCGCGCTCGCCGAGCAGGTCAAAACAAGCTTTTCCCGAGGCCGGGTGCAAGCGATGTAGCCGAAAAATTGTTCCTCCGAGATATGATCAATTGGTCTTTTGAAGAGCGCCTTGCCTCGATTTGCCAACGCCTCCAGATCATGCTCCGAGAGTAGCCCCCGAATATTCGGTGTCACTGGAAAGATCCCCTCGTTCAGACCGAGTATTAATACTTTCTTAAGATCCGGATTTCTTGAGCGATCCACCGCCCCAACTAAAACCTGGTCGAGCACCGGAGGGATCACGCCCACAGTGAGACTTTGCAATCCAGCTTCAACAATCGAAATCCATTCTTGAACCGTTCGCTTTTGCCCGCCAAACGCGAGCTTTAGGTTCTCCAGCCATTCATTCGCTTGGTTCCAAACGGTATTGTGGACTGCATCGCTTCCACTTTTTGAATTCTCAGTAAGTTGTTCCTCAACGGCGAGGGTACTCCACAGCTTTATAAGCGCCTCGGCCAGGTCATCGCCAGTTGCGCTATTTCCAAGTGCTTTTTCAAATCCAATAAACGGCTCAACTAAATATTTCCGAAGTTTATTGAGATAAGCCTCTTTTTGTTTATCCGAGAGTTTAAAGCCACTTTTCCAGGCATCTCCTTCCCATCCATGCTCCAATGCGGCGTTCTCCAGTTCATCGAGCAGATCAGGGTTAAAGCTGGCTTTTGTATCCTTGCGACTCATCGGTATCATTCCCGACTTAAGCACCGAAAACCAGTCCTTCAATTTCCACCCATAAGCGATAGTTCGTAGCGCGCCACGCGTTAGCTCAGCGAGCGGGTGATGCGCCACATTTTCGCGATGATCTAAAAAATACGGGATTCCATACCGCTTGAAGGTCATCCGCAATAAATGCGGATATTCGTTATCGAAATTTCGCGCAAGAACCGCCACATCTCGAAACCGTCCGCCGCTTCGCACGTAGCGAATAATTTCTCGTGCGCAAAAAATAGCCTCTGAATTTGGATCGGGGCATTCCCACACGCTCACATCCAATGCACCTGAAAACGCAACGGGATTATTCCAGCAACGTTCCAAATGTGCGAGCGACGCTGAAGTGGCGTATCTGGAACGTGATTCATCTCGCGAAATAACTTCAACTTTGAAGTCAATGCCTTTGGCTGCCGTTTTGCATTCCAGCAATGTTTTTCGCAGATTTCCCCAAGTTGAGATCGCCCCATCTGGGGTATCTTCTCCCACCATGCATAAGGCAATTGTCGCCCCCGCACATCGCGGAATTAAGTTAAACAACAACCGCCGTTCCTCCGGGGTAAATTGGGCAAATCCATCGACATAAATAGCGGCAACTTTCAACGCCGGATTCTCTCGTTCTGCCTCCAGCAAATCCGCCGCGCACCCAATCAACGCGTCGACATCCTTCAATCCTTTCTCCTTAAGCCACACCTGGTATGCCTCGAAAAGCAGTGCAATATCCGAAAGCTTCTGTCGCAAGATTACACTCTCGCTTTCAGCAGCCCATTCCCGAATCTCCCCTGGATAAATTCTGCGAGTTTGAAACTCCCGAATTTGCACGCTCAACTCTTCTGCGAAGCCTTTTCGTGCGGCGCAGTTTTTGAAAATTACCAAATCATCTGCCCTGCTGTTCAAAAGGGCCCGCAACACCATCACACGACCTTGTTCAGACAAAAGCTCTGGCAGAGGCCGTTTAAATTCCTCGTGTAAAAAGCGGGCGAGCCGTTCAAATGAAAGCACGTGCAATCGCGTGTAACCCGTTACCTGCCCTCGCCCCAGCAAGCTGCGTTCAATTTGGAATGTGGCCTGCCGCGGGGCCAGCATGATGATCGGATCTCCTTCCGCGGAAGTACGTAATGATTCGCTGATTTCCGAAACGCATTGATGCGTTTTGCCACTGCCAGCGGGGCCAAGGAGAAAACGAATTTGCACCAGCGGAATTTCTACTGAATCGCGCCTCGGATCGCAATGAAATCCGCGCTCAATTTTTGGCGGTTTGCACGAATGCGATCAGATCGCGAAGCTCTTCCGGCTTTAACCCCGTCTCCAGTCCTTCCGGCATCAGGGAATTACCGGTCGAACGCATTTGAGTAATCTTCGTGCGAGGAATTTTCTGTCGAATCCCCAGCGGTTGCACAAGTGTAACTGAATCCTGATTCTGTTCTTCCAAAATGCCTGTGGCCGCCTCGCCATCATTGGTCTCCACCTGAAACGTGACATACTTTGGATTAATCGCCATGTTTGGATCCACAATGTTGGACAAAATGTCTTCCACACTTCGGTGTGCTACGGAGGCAAGATCTGGTCCCACGGAATTCCCCAAGCCGCCAAGGCGATGGCACATCGCGCAGGTCCGTTCGAAAACAGCTTTGCCTCGATCAGCATTCCCTTTGGCGGGCATTCGTTTCAACAAATCTTCCGCCACACCTTTCCGATTTCCATATTCCTCATCCGTAATAAATCGGGCCGCGCGCTTCTCAATATCCGGCGTGCTCTCTCGCAGCAATGTCCGCCTTTGTTCAAGGTCCAGGTTCAGCTCTCCGGTTTTTAACTCGCCACGCTCCACCGCGCTCACTAGAGCATCATGAAATTGTTTGTGCCCCAACAGCAGATTGATCGCTGCCGGTCGAATTGCCGGAGCCAATCCACCCCAACAAGCGATTAATTCTTTGCCGAGCCGCTCATCTCGAAAACCTCCCAGCACTTTAAGGGCAATTCCCTGCAACTGCGCGCTCGTTCCTGCACCCAGGTTCGAAAAAATCGCGCGGCTCACTTTGTCGTAACTGCCAAAAGCGAGTAATTGCAGTTGCTTTTCCTTTTGGGGCTCGGGCGTGGAGCTTGATTGCACCTTCGCAATTGCAGCGTCCAGAGCGCGCCTCTCGAATTCGGTTTCCGGAAAACCAAGAGTCTTCCGCACTTTCCACCCGGCAATAAACGCCTCCTTGTCCAGCTTTTGCGCCTCATCGAGCGCGTTCATGATTTCCTTGCTATGGACTGCGAAGGGTTTGCGCTCCAATGAAAGCTCAATTCCATTCAAGGCCGAAACTGCCAAAACAGGTTCCCTCAGTTTATCGACGTGCTCCAAAATCATCAGCAGGGCTCGCTCGGGTTCGGGCGACCGGGCCAGTGCTAAATCGCTTAATTCGCGAATGAGTTCTGCCGAACCGGCATCTGCCCGCTCTTGAAGCGCATTGACAATCCCGCCAAATACAAACTCAGGGTTCGCCAGTGAACTCAAAGCTGCAATCCGCATCCAGTAATCATTACGGTTCTCAATAATCATTGATGTAATTGTCTCACGCACAGATCCAACCTCGAACTCTCCCAATGTGAGTGCTACCTGGAAGCGCGTCATCATGGATGAATCATTTGCCAGTTTTGCGAGTGCTTCGCGGATCGGTACATTCGCCGGAGCAAATCGTTCGCAGAGTTTCACTGCGTTTTCACGCACACCCGGGTTATGATCGTTCAGTGCGCGCAAGGTCACCTCCGCGCTCAGGGTGTTCAAGCCAGCCAATGTCCACAAGGCCTGCACCCTCACAGGAGCATACGGGTCATCGAAAGCAATCTTTTGAATGGCTTCGGTTGCCTCACGTGCTTTTCGTTCCACCAGCAAACGTTGGGCAGTTTGCCTTTGCCATGGATTGTGGCTCCGCAATTTCGCCACAAGCTTCTCGTTCGAACTTGTTGCCAAATTGTCCGCCTGATTTGGCAACCCCGTTTTCGGCCATACGCGATAAATTCGTCCACGATTCTCGCCTGCCCTCAAATTCAATTTATTCCGAATCTTCTCCGGGATGTAATCAGGATGCTCGATCACATCCCGCTGCATATCAATCAGGTACAAAGCGCCGTCGGGCCCCGGTTCCAGGCCGGTCATTCGGCAGGCATTATCGCGACTGGCAATAAACTCCCGTGTCATTTCAGATGAGGCTCGAGTAGCCTTGAAAATTGGACCGTCCGGCACAAGCCGATCACGATGCACAAGATTACCCACCACATCGCCAACCGTCACCGATCCCACAAGGTCATTTGGGTAAATATCATATCCGATAAAACCAACCCCTCCCGCCGAAGAAAAATAGCCCGCCTGCTCCGGATGATTCACCCGCGTTTCGGGCTTTGAAATCGGGTATATTCGCGCCATCTCTTCGTGATCTGAAATACTGCGCGTTCCATTGACTGCAAACATGCCAGGGAATCGCTCAAGATAATGCCATGGCACGATCCGTTGTTGAATGTGATTGATATTATAGGTGACGAAACTGTGGCCAAAGTCATCAAAGACCAACCCGTACCCTCCACTGGTTTGATAAGTCTTCCTGAAATCGCGCGTTTCGGGATCAAAACTGAAATCGGCATTCTCCAGCGGAAGCACCGTTCCATTCTGCAATTTTACAGTACCACCATTGCCGCCATTCACACCATGAATCCGATTATCCAATCCCCAACGTAATCCATTCAAGTTGCTGTCCGTGACGCCCCGGACAAACCCGGTGTAATACACTTCGCGAAGATCTGCCACACCATCGCCATCGCCGTCCTTCAGGTAAATAATATCTGGAGGCGCGGTGACAAACACCCCGCCTTTCCAGGGAGTAATAGAAGTCGGAAAGCTCAGGTCTTTTGCGAACACCGTGGATTTGTCCGCGCGGCCATCCCCGTCCACATCTTCCAGCAACCGAATCGTTCCACCTGCCTTTTTCTCAGAACCCATCCCATAAGGGAAATCGCGCATTTCAACCACAAACATTCTCCCACTCTCGTCAAAACAAAGCGCAACCGGGTCCACGACCATCGACTCCTGCGCAAAGAGCTCCATCTGAAGTCGCGGGTCGAGCTCGAAATCAGACACTCCTGCCCATGACACGCCCCCAAGCCAAAAAATCAGCAGAAAAGAGTACAAATGAATTCGTGGCATTCCCACATCTTAAGTATTTGATCTCTAAACTAAAGAAAATTGATGTTGCACTCTGAGCCAGATCGATGATGAAAATTCATTATCAACCAATTGACATCCCCGACTTTTTGTTTACGCTAACCCGCTTTAATTACGGAAATTTTAGAATATGCCGAATACAAAATCAGCCGAGCGGCGGATGCGCAACAGCGACAGAAAGAACCAGCAGAACCAGCAGGTTAAATCCCGCCTTAAAACGCTCGAGAGACGCTTTTTGGAAAATGTAAAAGCGGGCAAAAAGGATGAAGCAACCAAAGCGCTTTCAGAAGCTGCTTCGGGGTTGGATAAAGCCGCAAAGACTGGCGTCATACATCCATCGCGTGCCGATCGCAAGAAGTCGCGCCTTTCCGTTCGCCTCGCTGCCGTAAAGTAATTTTTACTGACCGCGCCCGGAGCTATTCCGGGCGTTTTCTTTTTAACCGGGAGCTGTATCCCGGTATTCGCCAATCGTCTTCCAGGCCCGTTCACCTTGAACGGGCGGCGCCTCAAGCAATTGCTCCACCCAGCGCCAAATCTCATTTTCAACCTGGGTGATGTTTTGGGTCGCATCGATGCTCCTGACCCTGTCCTCGCCCCCGTTCTGAAGTGCATCGTACCCCTGTTCCACCCGCTTGAAAAAGTCGCGGTTCTCCTGTTCGAAGCGGTCGTTTGGTTGCGCATTGTTCTGGGCGCGTTCCATTCTCCGGGTTTCACTCACCTCTAAAGGAACACGGAGCAACAAGGTCAACTCAGGAATGGTCTGTCCCACAGCGGCATCTATCAAAGTATGAATGAGCTTGATATCCAATCCCCTGCCATAACCTTGATAGGCTAAAGTCGAATCAATGAACCGATCACAGAGCACGATCGTTCCCTCGCACAAGGCAGGACGGATCACCTGCCGCACCAATTGTGCACGACTCGCGCACATGAGCATCAGCTCCGTTTCCGGGCACATCGACGCTCCTGCCGGACTGTGCTTTAAAATGTGCCGGATTTCTTCACCGACGGGCGTTCCACCCGGTTCTCGCAGGGTCAGCACCCGGTATTTCAAATCCACCAGGCGCTTGGAAAGGAGCCCAATCTGGGTCGACTTTCCACTCCCTTCCGTCCCTTCAAAAGTAATCAGTAACCCCGACATCTTTTTGATCGTTAAGGAGTGGCGGAATTCTTCTTCGCTTCCACGCTCGGTGCGGGTTGCGGCTTGATTGATTCGACTAAGTAATCTGCGAGCGAGTCAATCTGCGCCTGGGTGAGCGGGCCTCCCTCACTTTGCGCAAATGCCGGCATCAACGAGCCCGGCTTTCCGTGGGTGATCGCTTGAACCCAGAATTCACGGCTCGTCGGCACTTTCAACGCGCGCAGGTCAGGAACCATTGTTGCGCGGTGCGGCGCATCATGGCAAATGGCGCAGCCTGCGCGATACAACGCCTCCCCGGTCCGGCCAATGGTCGGAGTTAAATGACAAGTTGCACAATCGTTCTTGAAGACTGCCTGCCTGTCCGCCATTGCCAGCCGCATGTTTCGGGTCCGCGCATCAATTTCATTGCTCACGACGGGACTCGGAATCGTTAGACGAAGAGCCAGCATTTTCTGCCCTGCTGAGGAATCGATCGTGACATATTTCGAGAGCGTCCCAAATTTTCCACGCAGATCGACGGTAAACTCAATCGAGCCACTCTCCCCCGAGGTCAATTTCCATGGTGTGGGCGGTAACTTTGCTACGGTGCAACCGCATGAAGGGCGCACCCAATTGATGGTTACATCCTGCTTCGAAATATTCGTTACCGAAAAACTGAAATGCGCGCTCATTTCCCCAGGGGCGGCTGTGTATTCCTTGTTCACGGAATCCCAGGCGAGAACTTCATCAACCGCGTTCGGACGCGGTTGCATCGCCGGTTGGATCGGCGCGCCTGGCCGGGGCACTTGTGGACGGAGGATCGGCAGTCGCGGACCTGCAACCTTTGGATGGCTTTGCGGCTGTACAGATGTGGGTGCCGATGTGGCGGGAGCTTTCGTCGGTTCTGTCAGTGTTGGAAACGGTGGTAACTCAGGTGGGCCACTTACCTCCGGCGCTCCCGGAGCTTGTCCGAAGCAGAGCGGAATGGACACCATCATCGCAAAAAACGCCACGCCAGGGATTTTCAGCATAAAGAGGCGTAAACATTACCATTCGCCTTAGCCGGCCGCAAATTTTAATCAGGCAAAGCTC
>JBQCGE010000614.1:0-2937 GCA_051955955.1 Verrucomicrobiota bacterium | reverse complement strand
CGTCACGGGCAACAATCTTTCAACCGACCCGCTATTCATTAACGCAGCCGGGTTTGACTTTCAGCTCTCCAGCAATTCACCCGCAATCGGCACCGGCAGGGATGGCGGCAGCATGGGCGTTGCTTTCCCTGTGGGCGGTCTTCCCGATGCGCCTGCGGCATTGGCCGCTCTGAGTGTTGGGAGTCAGATTCGGCTCGAATGGAACGATACTTCTGACAATGAAGATTCAGTTGTGATTGAACGCTCGACGAACAAAATCGAGTGGACGCAAATCGCGCTGCTCGGAGCCAATTCAACTTACGCCACAGATGGGAACGCGGTCCCGAACCAAAATTATTATTACCGCGCGAAATCGCGGAATGGTTCGGGAGAATCGGATTATTCCAATCCCGCGGCGGCAATGGCGGAAGCCCTGCAACTGGAACTCACCACGCAAACCGAATCGGGACAGGTTACATTAAAGTTCCAGGCGCATTCAGGCCAGAGCTACAGCATCCTCTATCGAGATTCTTTTGCGCCAGGGAGCGGATGGTTGAACCTGAAGGACATTCCTGCTTCCGCCACCAATTCGGACGTCACCATTTCTGATACGAACGGCGCGAAGGTTCGGTTTTACGAGATCGCATCCCCGGCGCAGCCGTAGGTGAGACAGGTGTTTTGATCCGTTTCGGCTGATCTGAATCAAAGGGGGGCTGGTCAACCCCAAAAAAACAGTTACTATCCCGGCCATGCGCGCACAGAGTATTCCCAAGCCCCTGCTCTCCATTCTGCTATTGTTGGGCATCTTCACTCCGAACCATGCCTCTGGTGCTACGCCTGAAATCATCTATGACAACACTTCCACGCCGATGCTGGACGCGCGTTTCACCCCGCCACGTCAACGGTATGTGAATCAAAACCTGGAGGAAATCGCGGATCAATTGCAACTCGGCGGAACCGCCCGGATGATTACGGATATCTACTTCGAATATTACGGCAATTTCACCGCGCAGGGGGACGAAACGGCGCGGGTCCGAATTTACAACAACAACAAAGTTTACGACAATTACCGGAAATCCCCCACAGATACTCTATACGAGAGCGGCTTTTTCCGGATTTACCAGGGTTACCATGTCGAACATTTGCAAAACCTGAATCTTCCAGTTCCCGACATTATTTCGTTCGGGATCAGTTTCGGGGGCCTCGCGCAGAATGAAGATGCCGGTTTTCTGCTCTATTCACCGCCGTCGGTTGGGGCGAGCTTTAATGAATTGTGGCGGCGTAATCCTGCCAGCGATTGGGAAGTCATTACTTTCAACCTGAGCGATCCAACTTTTAAAGCCAATGCGGGGATTCGAATCTTTGCGGTTGTGCAACCCGTGGAACTGCAAGTGCAAATTGTTAATAATCAAGTGCAATTGAACTGGACAGCGCCTGGGAGCAACTTCCAGGTGGAAAAAACGACAAGCCTCGGCACGGCGTTCCAATCGGTCGGAACAACCACACAGAAATCGTGGTCGGAACCATTCAATAAATCCTCAGGAGCTACTTACTATAGGGTCAAACAGCTCTAAGAAATACTGACGGCCTGAGGCCGCCGAATTTCAATTATTTTGTAAAAAGAGAACTTGCCAACCCGCACCCTCGCGACTAGTTTCTGGGCTCTTTTTGCGGAACTGGATTTGAGCAATCCAGCCGCTGATGCTATTTTTGACACTTTGAATCGATAATTTTATGGCAGTTAAAATACGCTTAAAGCGAATTGGGGCCAAAAACACCCCTATTTTTCGAATCGTGGTAGCGGATGGCCGCAGCCCTCGAGACGGAAAGTTCATTGAAGAAATCGGGACGTACCATCCCCTGAAGAAGGATGACAAATTCAACCTGAAGTTGGACCGCGCCGAGCATTGGCTGAAAAATGGCGCGCAGCCTTCTGAAACCGTGGCGAGCTTCATCAAGAAAGCCCGCAAGGCAGCTCCTGCCGCAGCTTAAGCTCATCCCCTCCCTTCCCTATGCAAGCCTTTTTGGATTTCGTGGTTAAAGGGCTGGTGGATCGCCCCGACGCAGTCTCGATTACTCCCGTTGAGCGCAACGGGATGACCATTTTCGAACTACGGGTGCATCCGACCGACATGGGCAAAATCATTGGACGCCAGGGCGCTACCATTAATGCCATCCGCGCATTGCTCCTCGTGGGCAGTGCCAAGCGTGGCATTCGTTGCGCCCTCGAAGTCATTGATGAAGAAGGAGGCGGAGAACGTCGAGAGCGTTCTGAGCGCTCGGATCGGGGCGAGCGAGGTGGCCCCAACCGTGGTCGCGGACGAGATGGCCGTGGCGGTGGTGGCGGTTTTCGCGAAAGACGCAGCGACTCCGGGGAATCTGCTGAAGCCGCGGGTGGTTTTCAACAAAACGGACCAGACGTCGAAATTCCGGACGATCGCTTTTAGATTTTGACGCTTCGGCACGGCGTATGAAGATTGATGTGCTGACCCTTTTTCCGGGGATGTTCGCGGGACCGCTCGATGAGAGCATTATCAAGCGCGCACGGGAGAAAGGGATTTTGGAATTGCGGATCCACAACCTGCGGGACTGGACGCATGACCGCCACAAAACCGTGGACGATCGCCCTTTTGGCGGCGGACCGGGAATGGTGCTGAAGCCGGAACCGCTCTTTGAAGCGGTGGAAGCATTAAAGCGGCCCGGAACGCGAGTGATTTTGATGAGCCCGGGCGGCAGACCGTTCAAGCAGGCGGCAGCGCGGGAACTGGCAGGGTTTGAACACCTGCTACTAATTGCCGGAAGTTATGAAGGGTTCGATGAGCGGGTGCGGATCGGACTGGCCGATGACGAGTTCAGCATCGGAGATTATGTGCTGACGAACGGGGCGCTGCCGGTGATGGTTGTCATCGATGTGGTGACACGATTGTGACCTGGGGCGCTGGGGGACGATGAAAGCTC
>JBQCGE010000613.1:0-4857 GCA_051955955.1 Verrucomicrobiota bacterium | reverse complement strand
TACTGCACCAACTCGCGGCGTTTCCCGTCCGTTTCAGTTTGACGCCATCCGCTGATCCCCGTCAGTGAGGCATTCAGGCTCGCTTCCAATCCTTCCTTCCATACCAATTCAAGCTCGCTTTCGTCCCCGGTCACTTTCTCGTAATTCCCCACATACCCGAGCACATGCGCTGCAAGAGTGTCGTTTGGGTAATAACGGATTTCCTCAGGCAGGGAATAGAGCGCACGGCTCCGCAGCCGATCGTAGGCAGCCTTCTGCGTCTCCTTCAGCAATGCTTCGTTCACCCCGAAGTCCACCTGCTGCATTGCCTCCTGCACCCGCTTCCATTCCTCATCCTCCACCCGCCGCTTCAGGCAAACATACTTGACCGCAATCTTTTCTCCCTTCGGATTCGTCCGCGTGCGTGGCTCCAATTTCTTCGCCACTTCTTCCAATGGCATCCCCAGCACCGGCGCGATTTGCCGCGCAATCGCCAGATAATTGGTCCCAATGAAATCCGGGTCCGCGCAAACCGCATGCACCACTTTGCTCGTCGCTAAAAGATTTCCTCGAATGTCCCGGATATCGCCCCGCCTCGATTCCCGCACAAAAACCCGCTCCGTGTTGTTCCGCGCTTTGTCCGCCAGCTCGTCGTGCTGCAGCACTTGAATGTCATACAGCCGATATCCCAGGAACCCGAACCCACCCACCATGCAGATTGTGAAAAAACAAAGCCATCGCACGTGGCGGGTCACCACTACAGGTTCTAGAATGGCTCGCTTTTTTCCCATGGCTACCGCTCGCGCGATGCGTAAATTTTTGTTTTCTCAACGGTGCCACCCGCCACCACTTCAGGCTCAGGCAACCGGACAATCTGGTCCGTCGGCGGCATGATCAATCCCAGCTTCAGCCTCTTCGCCCGCTCTTCCAATTCCTTGGGCGTGCACAAAACCGCGTATTCCCGCTTCAGCCCTTCGTTCGTGTGCCGCAATTCATCCAGCTTGATCTCCAACCCCTTCACCTGCTTCCCCAGCTTGTACAGCTCGCTCTTCAGCCAGATATATCCAATCCCCGCAATGCACAGCGTCGCCACCACGGCGATTGTCGTGATGACCGTCTTCGGTTTCAGTTCGCTTTTTCTGCGGCTCATATTTTTTCCAAAACTCTCAATTGCGCGCTGCGTGAACGCGGGTTCTCACGCATCTCTTCTTCACTGGGTAAAATGGCTTTGCGCGACACCCACCGGGCCTCGCGTCGCTTGGGCCTGCGGAATTCCGGCAAATCCACTTCCCCGCTGTATTCATAATCCCGCTCCAATGCCCGCCCGAATTCCTTCACCATCCGGTCCTCGATTGAGTGGAAAGTGATCACCGCCAGGCGTCCGCCCGGTTTCAAGACCCGCATCGCTCCATTTAAACCGGCGTTCAGCGATTCAAACTCGCGATTCACCGTGATTCGCAGCGCCTGGAAAACTCGCGTGGCTGGATGAGTCTTCTGCCCCCCGCGGGGAATTTCGCTCGCAATCACATCCGCCAGTTCCTTGGTCGTATGGATTTTCTTTACCGCTCTGCGGCTCGCAATCGCCCGGGCAATCCGGCGTGAAGCCCGCTCATCGCCGAGTTCCCAAAAAATCCGTGCCAGTTCCTCCTCGGGCCAGGTGTTTACGATTTCTTCCGCGGTCAACTCCTCTCTCCGGTCCATCCGCATGTCGAGCGGGCCTTCGTGTTGGAAACTAAATCCGCGTTCGGCATGATCCAACTGTGGGGAACTCACTCCAAGATCCAGCAACACGCCGTCGCAGCTTGATGGCTCTGCCCACTGCTCCAGCTCCGCAAAATTCGCGCGGTGCAAGCGGTACCTCCCTTCAAAAGGTTTCAGTCGCTCGTCCGCCGCAACCAATGCCGACTCGTCCCGGTCCAGCCCAATCAACTTCCCATCCGGGCTGCTCCCTTCGAGCAAGGAATACGCATGTCCCCCGCCCCCAACCGTCCCATCCAGAAAGAGTTTCCCGGGTGCAGGTTGGAGCGCATTCATCGTCTCCCGCATCAATACTGGCTTGTGTGAAAAGCTGGACACAGGTCATAGGTTTAATGTTCCTGCCCCATCTCAAACAGGCGCGCTGTTAGCTTGCTCCAGCGGGCCGGCGCTGCCGCCTTCCCGCTCTGCCCATCCAATGAGGCTTTTTTCTTCTTTTTCTTCAGCACTAATTCGAGATCCGAATCAGCGAGGTCGTTCCGAACTACCTTTATCCTGTCCAATGAAAGTTCTGCTTGCACCAGCGGCTGTTGTTCACGCACCCGCCCCAGCAATCCAAAAGTCAAAAGATTCAACCACCCCCGGTGGCGGCGCACCTTCCCGCGCCCTTTCACTCCCATCACAACCCCTCTCCCCTGGGTAAATGGATTCGCGCCCAAAATAATTTCAGCCGAGCCGGGATGAGCACCAGATCCAGTTGCACCACTGGTCGCTTCAGTCCTTTTCGCCCCCTCAGTCCCTTGCTCACTCACGCGCACTTCCACCAACTCTTCACTCCCTCTTTCTGGAGAGAGGAGTTCCCTTCCCTCCATCTTCTGCTGCTCCACCCAATCCCCCTGCACCATCTGCTCACTCGAATGCACTCGCGGCACCCCTCCAAAACGCGGCAGCAAATTTTCCTTCCGCAGCTCGTACGGACTCTTCGTGTCCCGGATTCCCACGAAACTCCGGCCAACCGCTAAAAATTGTTTCAGGCTCATAGGCTAAATTAGTTTGAATGCTTCCGGAGCCAGCGCGTCATCCACTTTGCTCGTCGCTTCATACCGTTCCGGATTCCAAATCTCGAACCGGTCCCAGGACCCAATCAGCACCGCCTCGCGATCAATCCCCGCCCCTTTCGCCATCATCTCCGGCAGGCATATCCGTCCGGCCTTATCCACTTGAACCGTGTCGGAATTCTTCCCCAGCAAGCGCCGCAGGGAATCCGCCTTTGGATCGGAATACGGCATGGACGTAATCGTGTTCATCAGCCGTTGCATCGGTTCAGGAGGCAGGAACAGGAGATAACTCCCTTTGTTGGCTGTTGCCGGCCAGAGAATGACCGTGAATTGAACCGTTTGCCCCTCCGCAGGCCGCCACTTCGCCGGGATTTGAAGCCTCCGCTTCTCATCAACTCCGTGATGATACACAGAGTTGTAGAAGATCGGCGGCGGACTGGCTTGGTCATTTGGCATAGCAGTGGAATTCCACCCGGAACTCCCCACAACGCCCCACATTAACCCACTTTAACCCTCCAGAGTCAATAGGTTTTCCTCTGGTTTTTTTATTCACAGGTTATTCACCACTTATTCACGCCGCAATATCTTTCTTTTTTCTCTCCCGCCCATTATCCTCTCCCTCAGTGCGAACTGCCGATTTTAATTATCATCTCCCCCCAGACCTGATCGCGCAAAAACCTCTCCATCAACGCGATCTGTCTCGTCTGCTCGTCCTGAACCGCTCCCTCAGAAATTTCTCTCATCATCATTTTTCGGAATTCCCACGTTTCTTTTCCAATGGCGATCTCCTCGTTATTAACAACTCCAAAGTTGTCCCTGCCCGATTACGCGCTTTGAAGCCCAGCACAGGCGCAAAAATCGAAATTTTTCTTGTTGAACAGCTAAATTCAAACGATTGGTGGTGCCTGCTTAAGCCGGGAAAACGGGTCGATATCGGCACTCAACTCCTCCTCCTCGATAAACCAAAACAACCCACCCACATCGCCGCCACGGTTCAGGAAAAAAACGCTGCAGGCCATTACCGCCTGGCATTCAGTTCCCCCGCTCCTCTTCTTCAGGAACTCTCCCGAATTGGCGAAGTTCCTCTCCCTCCCTATATCGCACGCGATCAAACTGGCCCCGGCCCGGAAGATTTGGAACGTTATCAAACGGTCTTTGCCAAAACGGACGGTTCCGTTGCCGCCCCCACAGCCGGCCTCCATTTCACTCCAAAGATTCTCGACGAAATCCGTGCTCAGGGCGCTGAAATCGCCGAAATCACCCTCCATGTTGGCCTCGGCACTTTCGCCCCTGTCAAAACCGAAAGTCTCGAGGACCATCAAATGCACCAGGAACGCTACGTCCTTTCCACCGAAGCGGCCGACGCCATCCAGCGCGCCAAAAGTTCAGGAAAAAAAGTCTTTGCCGCCGGCACGACCTCCCTCCGCGTGCTCGAAACGGTCGCGCGAGAAAGGGGCAAGGTCGAAGCATGTGAAGGCAGCACCCGCCTCTTTCTCTATCCTCCTGCGGAATTCAAGGTAGTCGATGCCCTGCTCACCAACTTTCATCTCCCCGAATCCACCTTGCTCATGCTGGTCAGCGCATTCGCCGCCCCGGGCTCAACCACCGGCCGCGACCTCATCATGGATGCTTACGCCGCGGCCATTCGCGAGCGTTACCGCTTTTTTAGTTATGGCGATGCCATGCTGATTTTATAAAACTGGCTCCATGCTTTACGACACGCACGCGCACCTCGATTTTGAAGATTTCGATCATGATCTCTCCCAGGTCATCGAACGCGCAAATAACGCCGGTGTCACTCGCATCATTACCATCGGCACAACGCTCGAAAGCAGCCGCAAGGCAATCGCAATCGCGGAAAATTATCCCTCAGTCTACGCCGCCATAGGCTGGCATCCATCCTATGTCTCCTCTGCCCCGCTCGAAATTCCCGATGAGTTCGTCCAAATGACTCGCCACGAAAAAGTCGTTGGCCTCGGCGAAATGGGTCTGGATTACACCCGGCCGCCCGAAGGCAACCCGGACGAAATCGAACAATGGAAAACCCGGCAGAAAAACCTCTTCACCGCCCAGCTCAAACTCGCCGCAGAAGCACACCTCAACGTCATCATTCACCAACGTGACG
>JBQCGE010000612.1:0-3792 GCA_051955955.1 Verrucomicrobiota bacterium | reverse complement strand
CCTTCTGCATGGCTTCGCTGCGGCCTACCACTCCTATTTCGTAATCTTCAGATTCCAGCAGTGGCTCGTAGGAAACGACCTGGTTCATCTCACGAGCTGCTTTGAGAGCAGCGAAGACGATTTCCTTGAGTCGTGGAATGTCGAAAGGTTTGAGAAGATAATCGTAAGCGCCGAGCTTCATCGCCTCAATGGCGGTTTGAGTTGTGCCATGAGCAGTCATCATGATGACGGGAACCCTGGCATCGATCTGGCGAAGTTTGGCGAGCGTTTCCAGACCTGTCATTCCGCCCATACGGATATCCATCATGACGAGGTCGGGCTTGAAGCGTGGGATGATTTTGAGTGCTTCCTCTCCACTGCCTGCGGTGGCCAGCTCCAATTCGCCTTCAAACAATCGACGAAAGGAATACTGCACATCCGATTCGTCATCCACGAGAAGCAGTTTATCCATAAGGTCGATTTAACAATGAAGTTTGTTAAACGGAAGTGGGTGGGAAGGCAAGGCTGACTCTGCGTGAGCTCAATTTTGAAGGTCAGACCGAGTTACATGAGCTTGATTCGGTAACCGAGTTCGCGTGCTTTGCGGGAAAGGGCCTGGACGAGGGCCAGGTCCATATCCTGATTTAGTAAGGTGAAGGTGGTTGGGTTTTCGCGATGGATTTCGCCGCGGTGAACGTGGCTGTGCGCCTTCAGAATTTCTCCGAAGAGGTTGTGGAATTCGTCGGCATCCTTTGTGTTGACCTTGTTGGTCGGTGCCTCTGGTTGTGCCTCTGTTTCCCTGGGTGCATGGGGGTGCGGAGTCTTGAAGCGTTCGCGCAGTTCGTCGCGAAGCAGGTCGAGGTTCTCGTTGTAAACGATTCGGGCGTGAGCGGAGCGAGAGAATGGGAAATCATCGCCATGGCTCATGAGAAAAATCACGGGACGTTCGAGCGCATGGGCGAGGCCGGCCTGGTAAAAAGTCGTCGGGCTTCGGTGGCTGATATGGACGAGGACGAGATCCGCGCCGCGAATCCCATCGCAGTTAGAGAGGCGAACCGATTCATCCGCGAGATCGATCCCGGTGCGGGCGCAGTTCAGGCCCGCTTCATGGGCGCAGGCAGAAATAATTTCGTAGATTTGATCGAAAAGCTTTCCCTCCGGCAGCGCTGCAATAATCCGTTCCATACAATATGGGTTTAGAAGTGCCAGCCAATTGGAGGAGAGTCAATGGGGGGAACCGATTGTGAGAGTAAGGAGTTGGGTGCGATTGGAAGATTCCTTACGCCCGAGTGATGAAGATGAGGGGTCGTGAATGGTGGTTTTGATTCGATTTCTGGATTGTTCTTTGTCATGTTCGCGGGGTAATAAGATCGCAGATATGGTGAATTCCTCCGATGCCGCGAATCCAGAGCGGCGCGAGTTTTTGAAGAAAGCCTGCACGGTGGGCATTGGATCGGCGTTGGTGCTGGTCCCGCTCGGTGCAGGACTTTCTGTGCTTTTCGACCCGCTAAAACGCAAGTCAGGCGGCGCAAAAAATGTGTTTGTCGCTCCGCTTTCCTCGCTGCCCAACGACGGGGTGCCGCGAAAATTCGCAATTCTCGCGAGCCGGGTGGATGCGTGGAACAAGTCGCCGAACACCGCGATTGGAGCTGTGTATCTGCGTCGGACAGGAGAAAATCAGGTTGAGGCTTTGAATGTCGTTTGTCCGCATGCGGGCTGTTTTATTGATTACAAGTCGGACATAAATTCGTTTTTTTGCCCATGTCATAACAGCAGCTTTGCGTTAGATGGGAAGGTTTCCGATCCGAAGAGTCCTTCGCCACGCGGGATGGATACGCTGGAGGTTAAGGTGGTGGATGGAAAAGAAATCTGGGTGGCATTCCAGAATTTCCAAACGGGCCATGCAGTGAAGATCCCTGTAGCATGAAGAAAATTTTTGCGTGGCTGGACGAACGGACTGGCTGGAAGGAACTTTCGAAGGAGGCGTTGTTCGAAAATATTCCCGGAGGATCGCGGTGGCGTTATGTGTGGGGGAGCACATTGACGTTTGCGCTGATGATCCAGTTCATCACCGGGATTTTTTTGTGGAGTTCCTATAGCCCGAGTTCACAAACAGCCTGGGAGAGTGTTTACTACATCCAATACCAGATGAGCGGCGGCTGGCTGCTGCGGGGGTTGCATCATTACACGGCGCAGCTCATGACGGTGCTGCTGGTGCTGCATTTAATGCAGGTGATGATTGACGGGGCATATAAAGCGCCGCGAGAGATGAATTTTTGGTTTGGGATCGCGCTCCTGGTGCTGGTGCTTGGGCTTTCACTCACGGGATATTTGTTGCCGTGGGATCAAAAGGGATTTTGGGCGACCAAGGTGAGCACGAACCTGCTGGGGATCACGCCGTTAATCGGCAGTGATTTGCAGCGGTTGGTGATTGGCGGGGCTGATTATGGTCATCATACCTTGACGCGGTTTTTTGCATTGCATGCGGGAGTTTTGCCGGCGGCGGTGATCGCGCTGCTGGTTGGTCACATTTACTTATTCCGGAGGCATGGGATTACCCCGAAGCAACCAATAAAGCGGCCCGACCAGAAATTCTGGCCGGACCAATTGCTGAAGGATGCAGTGGCATGCCTGGTCGTGCTCGCGACCGTGCTTTTCCTCATTTTGCTGCCGCGCTTGAAAGAAGCGGGAGCACCGCTCGGCGTTGAACTCGGCGCTCCGGCTGATCCTTCTGAACCGTATTCGGCCGCACGGCCTGAATGGTATTTTTTATTCCTGTTCCAATTCCTGAAGTATTTTCCGGGGACGACGGAGATTTGGGGCGCGATCATTATTCCTTCCGTTGTGCTCGGGTTAATTTGCCTGATGCCGATTTTGGGGAACTGGCGTTTAGGGCATCGGTTCAATATCGGTTTTCTTTTTGCGATTTTGGCCGGAGCTGGATTGTTGACCTACCTGGCTATGAACCAGGACCGGCACGACGCATCGTATCAAGTGGCAGTGAAGCAAGCCGAAGCCAGCGCGGAACGGGCGCGTGAACTTGCGGCGGGCGGAATTCCGCGAGAGGGAGCTTTGAGCCTGCTGCAGAGCGATCCATTGACGCAGGGGCCGAAATTGTTTGCTCGAAATTGCGCGAGTTGCCATCGCTACGATGGGCATGACGGCCTCGGGCTGGTATCCAAAGAATCGCAAACTGCACCGGACTTAAAGGGCTTTGCCAGCCGGGAATGGCTCACGCGCTTTCTTGAACCGGACTATATTGCATCATCCAATTGTTTTGGGGGAACGCGGTTTAAGGAGGGGAAGATGGTGCGATTCGTACAACAGCGTGTCGCAAAATTCAGCGAAGCGGAAAAAGCGGACCTCGTGAAAGTGATTGCGGCGGTTTCAGCCGAGGCGAAACTCCCCGGACAGGCCAAATTGGATGAGACGGATGCGGCCATTATCGAGCAAGGCCGCGAGTTGGCGCACAATGACACCATGCGGTGTGCAAATTGTCATCAATTCCGCAAACCGGACGAAGATGCATCAGCACCAGACCTGACCGGGTATGGTTCGCGGGAATGGACGATTGACTTTATCAAACATCCGAACCATGAGCGGTTTTACGGGAAACGAAATGATCGAATGCCAGCGTTTGGCGAGGATGACAAACTGGACGCGCAGAGCATCGAAATGATCGTAGATTGGCTGCGGGGGGACTCGAAAAAGCAAACGGAAATCGTGAGAGCGGAATAAGAAGTGAAGCAGGAGGATCGAACACTCCTGTATCGAGAAGATAAATCATCAATCGTGATCAAAATAAAGGTCTTC
>JBQCGE010000611.1:0-6187 GCA_051955955.1 Verrucomicrobiota bacterium | reverse complement strand
ATTCAGTTCCATTACATTACGCTTGGAAAAGTCGAGGAGGGACTCGCGCAGTTATGAGCTCGCAACTGAAACCACCGCCGCTGTTGCTCGGAGCCGCCCTGCTCTTCTGGGGGTGGCGCACCGATTTTCTTATGCTCGCGGCGGCCTTGGCGATCTTGCTGGAGCTGCCAATTTTATTTCAGGGACGCTGGAACTTTACGGACAAGGAATTCAATCGCCTCTGGGATATTTGCACACTTCTTTTTATCGGTGCCGGCGTGTTTCTGCGTTATTCCGAAGAAACAACCAACGCAGCTTACAAATTCTTTCAATGGTTCCCGCTCGTGTTTTATCCAATGGCATTCGGCTTTAATTACAGCGACCGCCAGACCATTCCCATCAGTGTATTTTCCTGGTTCCTTCGGCGCAAAAACCGCCCGGGAGCAGATAAACCAATGACCTTTGGCTGGATCTATTTCGCTGCTTGTGTCGTGACGGCGGGAGCATCGAATATTCGAGACCTTTGGTTTTTTATAGGAGTCGTCCTGCTGATAGGCTGGGCATTCTGGTCCATACGCCCCCGCCGTTTGAAACTCGTTCCATGGGTAAGCTTGTTCCTGCTCCTATCCGGAGCCGCTTTCCTAACGCAAAGCCGGTTGGAAGAGGTCCAGGGTTTTTTTGAAGCTCGTCTTTCCGAGCTCTTCATTCGCCTCGGCCGTCGCGATTACGATCCCTATGAGAGCAAAACCGCCATGGGAAGGATCGGATCCCTCAAGCAATCCAGCCGCATCGTACTAAAAATCAAAGCGGATGAGGGGACAGTCCCGGAACGACTCAGGCAAACCACCTTCACCCAGTTGGATGGGAACACCTGGCGCGGAGCTGGTCGCTCGTTCGAAAGCGTCCCGGTGGAGCCCGATTTGACTACATGGCATCTGAACACAAATACCACGGGCCTTCGCTATGTGCGCATCATTGAACGCGTTGCCAAATCGGCATCGCTTCTTTCTGTTCCACTTGGGACTGCCCAGCTTCGTGACCTGAATTCCGGCATTCTCGAAACCAACCGCTTCGCATTAATTCGGGCACGGGAAAACCCGGTGCTTCTCAATTTCCAGGCGCTTTACGGCAAGGATTCCATCGAAACTGGCCCCCACATCAGTCCTCCTCGCGATTATGACCTCCAGGTTCCCGAACAGGAAAGTGAAGCCATTTCCGAAACGGCGCGGAAAATCGGCGCGGAGCAGCTTTCGCCCTCCCGCAAAATCATGGCAATCATAAACTATTTCAACGAACACTTCAGCTACACCACCTCTCAGGATGCAATGAAGCTCGGGCTCAAGTCGACGACGCCGCTTGCAAACTTCCTGAACGAAACCCACGCAGGCCATTGCGAATTTTTCGCCTCGGCAACAGTGCTCCTGCTGCGCCAATACGGCATCCCCGCTCGCTACACGACCGGCTACTCCATCCAGGAGGGTAGCCGCGACGGCGATTATTTCATTATCCGGGAGCGGGACGCGCATGCGTGGGCCACCGCTTATGTTAACGGACATTGGGTTGAAGTAGACAGCACCCCGCCCGATTGGCATAAGGTCGAAGAGGAAGAAGCTCCATTTTATCAAAAATTAAATGATCAATGGGAAACGCTTACCTTTGCTTTCCTGGAGTGGCGCTGGCTAGGTGACCGAGCATTTTTCAAAACCATTGCCCCCTGGCTCATCCTTCCACTCGCTGCATTTCTCGCCTGGCGAGTTTTCGGCCGCAAAATGACCCGTTCAAACCCGCGCCGCCACGTCATTTAAATCGACCAGGGCGCGGACAGTGAATTTTTCCTCATCGAGCGAAAACTTCGGCGCATCGGTCTAGAACGACTCCCGCACGAAACCGCGGCCCAATGGCTCGAGCGCATCGCCGTGGATAAGCCGGAATTGGCTGCGGAATTGAAGCGCCTTCTGCCAATCCATTACCAATACCGGTTTGATCCTAACGGCATTTCCACCACTCAACGCGCCGAACTTCGCACAACGGCGCAGCGCCTCGAAAAAAATTTTTGATTCTCGCGCTTAAACCTGTTGACGGCAAATACCACTAGTCTTACATTCCCCCCGCTCGTTCGGGTTCCAAAGTAGCTCAATGGTAGAGCAATCGGCTGTTAACCGATCGGTTGTAGGTTCGAGTCCTACCTTTGGAGCCATTTTTTTTAATCGTTGATCTTCAACGATACTACTACAGGTCGGACCCCAAAAATCCCCCCAATATCAGAGAAACTGTCAGAGAAAATTTCTTGCGAACACGAAGGAGTCTTCGTCTTACTTCTTCTCAAGCGATTTCAACCGTTGCTCCAATCCAGATGCCCAGGACGAGACACTTTGCAAGCATATCCTTCCATCTGGTTCGATCACGTATGTAGTGGGCACTGCAGTGACTCGAAATGCTTTCGCGGGAGCGGAGTTCCAATCGCCACCGGACCAGTAATTAAGAGTCTTTGTCCAACCATGTTTTTCAAGATGTTTGCGCGCAGTCTCGGCCTTATCATCAATGCTGACGGTGATCAACTCCACCTTGTCGCGCCACTGCGGATGTGTTTCAAACGCCTTTTGCAGCTCAGCTATCGGTTCCTGGCAAGGCCCACACCAGGTCGCCCACCACTCGAGCACCACGTACTTGCCGCGAAAGTCTGAAAGCTTAACGGATGTTTTTTGTGGGGACTCTCCTGAGCCGTGCGGTTCGAGAGTGAATAGCTCAATCTCGGGTGCCGGCGTCGTGGGGGGAAGGTATCGATTTTCCGCGACAAAATTCTCGAACTCCTGTTTTCGCAGATCCTCTGGCGAGAGCGCCCCTTGTGGGAAGCTCACCCAGCGCAGTTCCTGCAAATACCATCGACCGAGGATTCTTTTCGGATGCGCGCTCGCGAGGACACAGTTTCCGGCCGGAAAGTTCTTGCCGGATGATTTTGTCGCTCCGGAAACGGCAAAAGTAATGTACAATTCGCGCCCGCCAAACTGCAGGGGCAATCCACCCGAATTCCTAGCTCGGAAACCTTCCACGCGAATGTCTTTAACCTTGGCCTTAGTCAGATCAAGGCCCAGACGATCCGCTCGGGCGACAGCAGCCCGAATCGAGGCAGAAAGATTTTTTCTGTGCTCAACGTCGTGTTTTTCGATCACCTCACGGGAAAGGATCTTGCGTTGGGGATCACGTTCGCGGGAGATTCTCAAAACCAGATCAGACGGGGCGAGGAGTTCGTTTAAGCTCAGCTGCGAAAGCTGCCAAGGTGCAAGCCAAAATAACCGCGAAGTTCAGGCGCAGGCTCGAAATCTTAATTAATAATTGAAACACTTAGCCGAAAACAATGCAATTATACAAATCACCTCGAAATGGTATAAAACCTTTTCACCGGCAGGTCGTGATCAATGCTGAAATTTGTGTTGTAACGGGTGTGGAATTTAGAAAACACAGGGAGTGTAACGTTTTTTCTGCGGTGGAGCACAGACGTACAGGTTAGAACCAATGGACTTACTGAAACTGTTTGAACCAGTTGTATCTGAGGCAGTGAAGTGGGTGGCCGAACAGGAACAGATCGTTTTAAGGGAAGGCAGGCAGCTGACCTCAGGCCAGTTAATCGACGCATGGCAAGCAGGCGTGCGGCGTCCGGATCGAATCCGTCTAGCGGTGCGGCCTTGTATTCCAGCTCCGGAGAAAGGGGTGTTGGGATTGTTAAATGCGCGACTGAGTTTAATCACGCCGAATACTGGAGGACTGACGTTGCAGTATGGGATCTTTGTTCGGGAGGATTGTTTGGAGAATCGGCGACTGCTTACCCATGAGTTCGCGCATGTAGCACAATACGAACGCCTCGGAGGAATTGAGGGGTTTCTGCGGGTTTACGTCCGGGAATACATTGAGTTTGGTTACAAAGGCTCGCCCTTGGAAATCGAGGCGGATCAGATCGCTCGGAAAGTCGTGGGAGATCAGGAGAGAAAACAGTAAACAATAAAGTGGTGCGCGTGGCGGGAGTTGAACCCACAACCTGCGGCTTCGGAGGCCGTCACTCTATCCAATTGAGCTACACGCGCGCGAACGGGCCAACAAATTAAGCGAAGGGACTCACGCTCGCAACTGAACTTTGTCGTTTCGGAATTATTTTGTGGGGACCCACCCTTTTCCGGGGATGAATTCCCGAGAACCCGGGTTCGATTTGCACCCGGTCGCGATGGCAATGCTCGCGAGGAGCACGATGGTGAGCAGGAGTCGCGTGATCATCCTTCGAAATCTAAACTGCATTGTAAATCCCGCAAGCTTGTTGCAGATTATGGCTCAGGGATTATGGCCAATTTTGACTCTCTCAAGGGCCAATTGCTACTGGACAGCGGTCAACTCCGCGGTTCGTTTTTTCATCGTTCGGTCGTGCTGATTTGCCAGCATGATAATGAAGGGGCATTTGGGCTGGTGCTGACGAATCCTACGGAAAACAAGGTGGGTGATGTGCTGGTGGCTGACCTGCCCGATTCAGTTAAGGAGGAGACACTCTACATTGGCGGGCCGGTGCAAACGACGGCTTTGAGTTACTTGCATTCTGACAATTACCTGGTGGAGCCGTGCGTCATTCCAAATTTGCAGCTTGGGCATTCCCTGGACGATTTAATGGAGCTGGGTGCGAGTTTTTCGCCGTCCAAAAAAATCCGGTGTTTCGCTGGTTATGCGGGTTGGACGGCGGGTCAGTTGGAAGGTGAAATGAAGCGCAAAGCCTGGCTAAAGCACCCCGCGAGCCTTGAAGAGGTGTTCACCACAGACCCGGGGAATCTTTGGAAGAAAATACTCGGCGAAATGGGTTGGGAATATCGCCTCCTGGCGAATAGCCCGGACGATCTTTCGGCGAATTGAGCTTCGAATGACTGACTCGTCGGGCCTACTTGGAATCCAACACGGCAAAAGCATCTTCGAGGGAGGAAAGTCCCCCTGCCCCACCCTCTTCTTTGGCGGTTGGATCAAGTACGTTACTGAGATAATCAATCGCGTCCGGAATATTTTGAACAGAACGCGGCAGTGTGGCTCCGGCAGCGTTTGGATGGCCACCTCCACGAAGTTTTTCGGCAACCACCAGGGCTTCTCCATTTCGGCTGCGCAAGCTTACCACCATGACACCATTGCCCTTGCGATGAAGCGTCAGCAAAACCGGGTAAGGCGTGGCTTTTTCGTCGAGTAGTTGATGAATAATGAGATTTATGTTGCCCACCACGGTCTCGACGTAACCAACACTCGCAGCGATGCGGCTGACCCGTGATTTACTCCATTCAAAGCCAAGCGGATTTTCCACTTTGCGCTTTACGGCCATGACTTCCAGAAGCGGATGATCGACCAGGCTTTCGAGACTGCCCTGGGTGAGTTCGAGCAGATTCCAGAAGCCGTAATTTTTAACGAGGTTGGCGTAATCGGTTGCGAGGACAAAATCTTCGCTGCCTGGCAAAAATAAATCGGCGATGTTGCTTAAATGAACGAGGCGGTCGAGCGCGGGGCTTTGAATTCCATGCTCTTTGCAGAGTTCATAAGCGAGCAGGCTGGCGGATTTATTGACGTCGTGAATGAGTTGCGCTGCATTTGCCGGAGTTTCCGTAGGATGATGGTCGACGATGAGCCATGTGGGTTTATCGAGACGAGGCTCGAAACTCATGTCGGCCACCCACGCAGTTTTTTCGTTTAGCGGGCGCTGCTTCCAGATTTGATTATGAAAAGCGAGCAAGCGTGGCCTGGCCGAGAAAAGTTTTTCAGCCAACCGTTGCAGGAGTAATCCAGAAACAAAACCATCCAGATCGCTTTCGTGCGTGTAGATAACTTCAGGTTTGGAAAGTGACATCCCTCAGTGAAACTACCGGACGCATTTTGATTGCACCAGAATCTATTTCGAAGAATTTCGCGACCCGCGTCTGAGCACGATATCGTCGTAGCATCCTGTAACGGTTGCGCCAGTGCCGTCGGAATCGGTCATCAAGCCGATGGCTACGATTTCGGGAACGTCATCATCCCCGAACAATAGCTTCCAATCCGCTTCGACCTGACGTTGTTCGCTTAACCATTGTCCTGCCTTGCCATTGCCGCTTTCCAGGACGATGAAGCGTGATCGGCCAGAACTTGGGTGATGAAAGGTTTTGCCGACGGGAAGCCGGTTTGCCCAAACATAATTGATGCTGCGGGGCGGTCCCAAAAA
>JBQCGE010000610.1:0-5654 GCA_051955955.1 Verrucomicrobiota bacterium | reverse complement strand
GAAAACCCGATCATCGCACCCAGTATCATCAGAATTTTCATTGTTAATGAATTCCGATGGGGTGCTTAGCAGGAGGTTTGCCAGCCTTGGAAATGGCAAAAAATGCCGAGAAATCCGCTATTTTCCGCGAAATTGACGCTGAAAGAGCCGATCCGCAGTCGCAGAAATGAATTCGCCGGGAATATTTTGCCCGGATGAGAAAAACTCGACCGGCAGTTTAGAACCGAAGAGAAGGTTCCAGAATTTGCCCCAGCGCGGCTCTTCATCCATGTGGGTGAGGATGATCCCGGAGACATTAAACTGCGCAAAAAACCGGGTTTGTTCCAGCAGAAGGGAGGTTTCGTAGGCTCCGTTCAGAACCAGATGCACATTAGCCTGCGGAAGTTTTGAGAGGAGAAGGGAAAGTTCCGCTTTACCGCGTTCGGAATGCATGCTGATGCCGGGCAAATCAATGAAAGACGCGCCGTGCAGGTCGGCGATTTCTTCAGGGAGCGCGCGTTCAAACTGGGTGCCTAAAATTTCGGAATAAAGGCTCGGCAGGGAGGAAGTGTTCGCGACATGAGTATCGAGCTGGAAAACGGTGGCTGGCTGGTTGGAACCAAGAATATTTTGCGCCAGCCATTTGCAAAGGACCGTGCTTTTGCCGGAACCTGCTGGGCCGATGAAAATATGTTGCTGCGAAACGGCTGTGCGGGTTGGACGCCAATATCGGCGGAGAACCGCAAGGGCGAGTTCGATTTGACGGGACAACGGTGGCTGTTCCGTTCCGTGCAATTCCGCCAATTCCACGGCGACCTGTTCGGCATAAAGCGGGAGGAGCCCCGATTGGACGAGATAACGCGCTATGGACCAATCTTTCTGCCGTCCGAAGAAAGCAGGCGAGCCCATTTGCGGTTGGGCCAGGTGTCCAGGCCGTTGCGGTTCTGAAGCTCCCCTGCCCTGCTCTGCACTGGGCATCGCGGGCTCATCAGAAATTCCCAGGGTTTGAGATTGTGCGGATTCCGGTGCACTGGCTGCAGGTTCCTCTTCCGGCAAGGTAGCCGTTACTTCAATCTGGCCGCTGCCCCAAATGCGTGAAATGCCAGAGCGCGGCAGTTTGCGGACGCTGAGCACGACGGCGGAAGGGCCGAGTTGCGAACGAATCTGCGCAACAGCTTCATTGGCGGAATCTGAAATGAAAGTGTGAACCTGCACGCGTTAGGCAGCCATGGGGAGGGTTGCTTGTGGATATTCGATATTGCCGGCGGATTGAACTTCAATGCGAGAGGGGATTTCCGGGTAGGCAATAACCACCAGTTCGGCAAAGGCGCTTTCAAAGAACCGCTTGAAACCGAGGCGAATTTGCGGCGCGCAGATCAAGACTGGCTGCTGCCCCGAAGCGACCATTTGTTGCACGTACCGGGTTAATTTGTCGATCACATGCCGGGCGAGATTGGGATCAAGCACGAGCGAGATTTCATTCGGCGTTTGGCGCAGTCCCTGGCCAATTTGCTGTTCCAACCGTGGATCGAGCGTAATCGCCTTGAGCGCACCCGATTCATTCAGGTACGGGCGAATGATCTGGGCGCCGAGAGCGCGGCGGGCATGCTCGGAAAGCTCATCCGGGCTCTTTGTGAGGTGCGCGAAATCACCGACTTTTTCAAGAATGGTGGACAAGTTGCGGATGGAAATTCCTTCGGCGAGGAGGTTCTGCAGAATGCGTTGAACCTGGCCAACACTGAGTTGGGCCGGAATTAACTCGTTGACGACTGTGGGATGCGTTTGCTTCAGGTTATCGAGCAAGGTTTGCACGTCCTGACGGCTGAAAATCTCGTGACAATAGCGCTTCACGGTTTCGGAAAGGTGAGTCACTAAAACCGAGGCGGCGTCCACCACTGTATATCCAGCCAGCTCGGCATTTTTACGTTCCGCATCAGTAATCCAGGTGGCAGGTAGTTGGAACACAGGTTCGGTCGTGGGAATGCCCTTGAGGACGGTCTTGCTATTGCTGGCGTTCATCGCGAGCCAGTAACCCGCCATTAAGGTCCCCTGCGCGACGGGCGCTCCCTTGATGAGGAAACGATATTCGTTCGGCTTCATCTGGAGGTTGTCCCGAAGCCGAATTGGCGGAACGATAACCCCCATTTCCTGGGCGAATGTGCGGCGCACGCCGGTGACGCGGTCGAGCAAATCGCCGCCTTTGCGCTGATCGGCAAGACTGACCACGCCGTAACCCAGTTCGATTTGGAAAGCATCGAGCTGAAGCAGGTTTTCCAATTTTTCCGGCTCCTTCTTCGCTGCGGCTTCGCCCGGTTTTTCTCCTGCCTTCGGCTGCGCCGTGGGGGCAGGTTTTTTGTAAATTTTGCGAGCAACCAGGCCGGTGCAGGCAGCCAGTACCAGGAACGGAAAGGTGGGCAAACCTGGGACCAATGCCATCACAAACAACATGCCGCTAAGAATTACCAGGGCGCGAGGATACAACAGCAACTGGTTGCGCAATTCAGTGCCGAGATTGTTTTTGGCCGCAGCGCGAGTCACGAGCAAACCGGCCGCCATCGAGGTAATCAATGCGGGCACCAGCGAAACGAGGCCATCGCCAATACTCAAGAGGGTAAAGCGTTGGAGGGCTTCGGGAACACTCAGGCCACGCTGCATCACGCCAATGGCGAAACCACCGAGAACATTGATCAGCGTAATCAGAATCGCTGCAATGGCGTCTCCTCGAACAAATTTGCTCGCACCGTCCATCGCCCCGTAGAAATCGGCTTCCTGCTCCACTTTACGGCGACGGGTTCTGGCCTCGGCTTCCGTGATGACACCGGCGCTGAGTTCAGCATCGATGGCCATTTGCTTGCCGGGCATCGCATCCAAAGTAAAGCGCGCGGCAACTTCCGCGATACGCCCTGCACCCTTGGTAATGACAATGAAATTGATCAGGACGAGGATGAGGAAGACCACCAAACCAACGACATAATTGCCGCGAACAACAAAATTCCCGAACGCTTCAATGATATGCCCGGCGTAACCATCCAGCAGGATCAACCGGGTGGTCGCCACGTTTAAGGCGAGGCGAAAGAGCGTTATGAAGAGCAGCAGCGTCGGAAAGCCAGTGAAATCAGCCGGTTCTTCGACATACAAGATCACCAGCAGAATCAGCAATGCCATGGCGATGCTGACTGTCAGAAGCAAATCGAGAATAATCGGGGGGACCGGAAAAATCAGGAGCAGAACGGTCCCGAAAATCCCTAAAATAAGCCAGAGGTCGCCCTGCTGGAGCAACAAGCCGAGGTTGGTTTTGGCTTTGGCCATCGATTAATTCTGGTTTTGTTCGCTGTAATAGCGGAACCGATTGACCCGGTACACCCAAGCCAAAACTTCCGCCACCGCGGCGTAGAGCTCAGCAGGAATCTCGCCACCCACCTTTCCGTATTTAAAAAGCATTCGGGCAAGCGGCTTGTTTTCCATGATCGGGATCTGGTGTTGGGCGGCGATTTCGCGGATTTTCAACGCATTCAGGCGAGAACCTTTGGCCACGATCTTTGGCGCTTTCATGCTTTTCCGGTCATAGCGAAGCGCCACGGCCAAATGAGTTGGATTTGTCAGAATCACATCAGCCTGAGGCACTTCCAAAAGCATCTGCCGCTGTGTTTTGGCGGAGCGACGGCGCCGCTGCCTGGCTTTGACGTGCGGGTCGCCTTCGGAATTTTTGATTTCCTCCTTCACTTCCTCCTTGGTCATCATGAGGTCGCGATTGGTCTTCCAATATTGGTAGCCGTAATCCGCTCCCGCTATGGCAACGAGCACCAGAATGACCCGCGTGCCGAGTTGAAAGGAACTTTGGGAGAGGAATCGAGCAATTTCTGCCGGGTTAACCGCGGTGAAGAAAATGGGGTCCTGCAAAATATTCCGGACGGAATTCCAGCAAACAGAGCCAATAATGAGCAATTTGAGCAGAGAGAGCGAGGTCGGGACGAGAGATTGGGTGGAAAATATCCGCTTCAGGCCGGACATTGGATTGACCCGCTGCCAGTCTGGTTCGAGTGCGTCGCTGGCGGTGTTGAAACGGCTTTGAATTCCCCCTGCGACCAATCCGCCCAGCATTGTCGCAAGGACAAACGGGCCGACACAAATCGCGAACAGGATCAAGCCATGAACGAAATAGCCCTGCAGATTTTCCGGCGCGAGGGAGATTTTATCGAGGTGTTGATAAATGCCGGTAAAGGCAAAGACGATCTTGTTCCATGTTTCCGTGCCGGCCATTCGAATGGCAATCAAACCCGCACAGAGCACAAATACGGTCTGAACTTCGGGGCTGCGGGCAAATTGCCCTTTTTTAAGCGCCTCCTCAAGGCGCCTGGGCGTTGCCTGCTCTGTCTTTTCCCCTGCTTGCTCGGACATGGCTCAGGAACCCAGGATGCGTGCTATGCGCACAAAATCTTCAGGGATGCGGTTGAGTTGATTGACGATGTGCTGCGCCATGAGATTGAGCGTGAGGCCAAAGACCGCGAGGCCAGCGCAGGATCGTGCGGGAAAGCTTTCGCTGAAAACATTCATTTGTGGAACGGCGCGTCCCAGCAGAGAGAAAACGAGTGTCACAAGAAAGGAGGCCGCGAGGATCGGAGCGGTCATTTGCAGCGCGGCTACGAACATCCCGCTGCTTTTGAGCAGGATTTGTTGGAGTAAAAATTCACTCAGGTGCGCACCGCCAACTGGAATCAGATCGTAACTGCTTTTTATTCCAATCAAAATCCAGTGGTGCAGATTGAGCGTGAGCAATAAGACCAGAGTCATCCAATGGAGAATGGCCCCCGGCGCGGAGCCCATCGAACTGGTGAGCGGGTTAAAATTAGAGCTCATCATCAAGCCTGATTCAGTGGAGATGATGGTCCCGGCGATCTCGATCCCGTAGAACAAAAAACGGGCAAGCATCGCCAGAATCAACCCAGCACTGACTTCCACGAACATCATTCGAAGGACATCGAACAATGCCGTGTGATCGAGTATGACCGGTTGGATGCTCGGCATTACGAGGAATGCGCCAAAAGCAGCCAATCCAAGCCGGATCATCACCGGGATGGTTTGCGCCGCGGTGAGTGGAAAGACCAGTAGGTACGACCCGAGCCGCACGAAAATCATGAACCAGGTTGTGATATCCCAGAACATTGGCTCAGTGCACCATCTGCGGCATTTTATCGATCATCATGGTGGTGAACTCAATCATGGATCGAACGATCCATGGGAGCGCAATGACCAGAATGGCAACAATCCCGAGCACCTTCGGGACAAATGAAAGTGTTTGTTCATGGATCGAGGTCACCGCCTGGAACAAGCTCACCCCGAGTCCGATCACCATTGCGGTGATCAATATCGGCGCGGAAAGCGTCAGCGCCTGGAAAATCATGGCTTTAACCAGTTCAACTGCAAATTCGGGATTCATAAGTGCGTTCGATTAAGTTGCGAAACTTTGGAGCAGTGAGCGGGTGACGAGCCCCCAGCCATCGACCAGGACGAAAAGCAGAATCTTCAGGGGCAATGCAACCGTCGCGGGCGGCATCATCATCATACCCATGCTCATCAGAACAGTGGCCACCACGAGATCGATCAGGATGAACGGCACGAAGAGCAGAAAACCCATCGTAAATGCGGTGCGCAATTCACTGATGATGAACGCGGGA
>JBQCGE010000609.1:0-2684 GCA_051955955.1 Verrucomicrobiota bacterium | reverse complement strand
TGAATCCTCAAGTAGAGATATATGACACCACCCTGCGGGACGGAAGCCAGGGTGAAGGCATCAACTTCTCTGTTGCGGACAAGCTTCGAATTGCCGAGCGCCTGGACGCATTTGGGGTTCATTACATTGAGGGCGGTTGGCCGGGATCCAATCCCAAGGATATTGAGTTTTTCCAACAGGTTCGACGCAAAACTTTTAAAAACGCAAAGCTCGCGGCTTTTGGTTCCACTCGCAGGAAGAATATTGCGGTGGAAAAAGATGACCAGGTGCTCCTGCTCATCGCTGCGGAAACACCAGTTGTGACGATCTACGGGAAGAGTTGGATGCTCCATGTCACGGAGGTGCTGACTACCACCCCTGAAGAAAACATAGCAATGATCGCTGACACCGTTCGGTTCCTGAAGAGCCACGGCAAAATCGTGGTTTACGATGCCGAGCACGCTTTCGATGGTTACAAGGATAACCCGGAATATGCGATGTCCACCTGGCAGGCAGCGGAGCAGGCGGGTGCTGATATCGTCGTGCTTTGCGACACGAACGGCGGCACTTTGCCCCATGAAATCGCCGAAATTGTCCAGGCCACAAAACAAAAGTTAAAAATCACGGTTGGGATACATACGCATAACGACAGCGGTTTGGGCGTTGCGAATGCTCTCGCTGCCGTTCAGAACGGAGCCACCCAAATTCAGGGGACAATCAATGGGTATGGCGAGCGCACCGGGAATTGCAACCTGACCAGTGTTATCCCGAACCTCGCTTTCAAATTGAAACTGACTTCGGTGCCGGAAAGCTCACTCGCAAAGTTGAAGGAGCTTTCGCAATTCGTGGATGAAATCGCAAATATCCGTCACGATCCGCGTCAGCCATGGGTCGGCGGTGCTGCCTTCGCTCACAAGGGGGGGACGCATGTGAACGCAGTCCAAAAGGTTATCCACAGCTACGAGCAGGTGAACCCGGAACTGGTCGGCAACTCCCGCCGCATTTTGATCAGCGACCTCGCTGGTCGAAGCAACATTGTCATGAAGGCTCGGGAGCTTGGGTTTGATCTTGGGAATGACACGCCTGAGTTGAAGAAGATTTTGGCTCGCGTGAAGGAGTTGGAGCATAACGGTTATGAGTTTGAAGCTGCCGAAGGCTCCCTGGCTCTCTTGATTCAGAAGGCTTTCAAGCATGAAGCCGCTCCTTTTAAGGTGGATGCTTATCATGTCTCGATGCGCCGCGATGGCTCAAATTCGGCATGTGAGGCGACGGTTAAAGTGCGCGTGGGAGAAAAACGTGCTCATACCGTGGCTGATGGTGATGGGCCGGTGAATGCCTTGGATGCCGCTTTGCGGACCGCCTTGGTGAAGTTCTTTCCAAATCTGGAAAATATCCGGCTTACCGATTACAAAGTCCGCATTTTGGATACTGGCACCGGCACCGCCGCCAAAACGCGGGTGTTGCTCCAATCGAGTGATGGCCACGAAGAATGGGCGACGGTAGGGGTAAGTGAAAATATTGTGGAAGCCAGCCTGCAGGCGTTGGTTGACAGCATGGAATACGCGCTTTTTAAATCGGCTTGACGTATATACATCACGATGTATGATGCTGACATGAAACCGAAATCAAGGAAGAGGGATCCGGAGCCTATGCAGCTTAATGATGTTGCCATGGCGAGCCCTTCCATGATTCGCACCCAGATTTATCTAACACGTGAGGAGCATCAGTTTCTACAAGCTGAATCTGAACGTGTCGGTGCGCCTATGGCTGCTATCATTCGCTCCATGATTGATCGGCGCATGTCCGTTCCCGAAAACGCGTGGGATCAAAATCCTTTATTGGAGCCGACGCTCGAAGATCCGGATTACCCCGGCTATGAGGATGCTTCGCTCAATCACGAGCATTATGCCTACGGCGCTCCCAAAAAATACGAAAAGCGGGGCGGCAAGTGGGTTCCTCTGGCCATAGAATCCTAAACATCGGGGGACGTGCAGCGCATGGGAATATTTGAGGTGCAATGAAGATGGTATTCGCGGATGCGGGCTTCTGGATCGGCCTGCGGGATTTAAGAGACCAGTTTCATCCTCATGCGGTTCGGCTCTCGAAAAAGTTGCTCAGCGATCGGGTTCACTTGGTGCTTACGCCTTACGTTTTTGCCGAAGTTTATGCTCAATTTTCCCGCGCTCCACAATCCCGCGAACGAGTCGTGCGGGATTGCTGGGGTAACCCGGTGGTGCGAATGGAACAAGTCACTCCTCACGATCAACGGCAGGCGCTCGGTATTTTGAAAGGAAACCCCGATAAATCCTACTCCTTCTGCGATGCGATCTCCTTCGCAGTGATGCTCCGTCTTCAAATTTCAACCGCTGTCAGTTTTGACGATCATTTCCGGCAATTTGGCCAATTCCAAATCCTGGGCGCAAATTCTTAACCACTTTTTCACATGTCAGAAATTCCTAAGACTTACGATCCCGCTCTCGTTGAATCGCGTTGGTATGAGTTTTGGATGGAGCAACGCTGTTTCGTTGCGGATCCCCATTCGCCCAAGACGCCTTACTCGATTGTCATTCCTCCACCGAATGTCACTGGCATCCTCCACATGGGGCACGTGTTGAACAACACCATCCAGGATATTCTCTGCCGCAAGGCTCGCATGGAAGGAAAGGAAGTGCTCTGGTTGCCAGGAACCGACCATGCAGGAATTG
>JBQCGE010000608.1:0-3834 GCA_051955955.1 Verrucomicrobiota bacterium | reverse complement strand
GAGCCAAGTTCACGACGCACCAATGTAAGAAAAACCTGCATCAGAGTTGCTCCTCCTCCCGTTCCCCGCGCGTGAGCCGAATAAAGATATCTTCCAGAGTGTGTTTGCCCCTGGTTAACTCGCGCAACGTCCATCCGCGTTCCTTCACGAGGTCAAAAACAGTGGGCCTAAGGTCGATTCCATCCCGGGGAGTGAGTGAACAGCGGTTGTACTCGCCGTCAATGGCCGAGACATCCACATGCACAATCGTATCGACCTCAGCCCATGCCTGGATCAGTTCCGGCATGGGAGCCGCAATTTCAGCGATCACCGGCCCGGCCTTAAATATATTCGTGTGCAGATTTTCAGTGGTATCCGCCGCGAGAATTTCTCCCTGGTTCAGAATCAGCACCCGGCTGCAAGTCACTTCGACTTCCGGCAGAATATGGGTTGAGAGCAGGACCGTGTGCCGGCCCGCAAGGTCTTTGATTAACTGGCGAATGCTCCGTAGTTGGTTTGGATCAAGGCCGATTGTTGGCTCATCCAGGATGATGAAATCAGGCTCATGCACCAGGGCGTCTGCCAGGCCGACCCGTTGCTTATATCCTTTGGAAAGTTGGCCAACGATCCGCTTTTGCACATCCTTCAGGCCGCATTGCTCAATCACCGTGGCCACCCGTTCTCGCGACTGGGTGCGGCTCATTCCTTTCAACCGGGCCCGAAATTTTAAATATTCCCGCACGCGCATCTCCGGATGAAGAGGATTATTCTCCGGCATGTAACCGATGCGTCGACGGACTTCATCCGCCTGGTAAAAAACATCATATCCGGCGATTTTCACGCTTCCAGAAGTCCCTGGCATGTAACAGCTCAGGATTTTCAGAATGGTGCTTTTTCCCGCTCCGTTCGGTCCCAGCAAACCGACAATCTCTCCCTTGGTAACCGTAAAGCTCACGTCATTGACCGCGGTACGTCCAGCATACCGCTTCGTCAAAGCATTTACTTCCACCATTGGTTCGTTCATCGGCGCAGTCCGATTTTCCATGCTAGAAGCCATTTGCGCCAGAAAAACTATCGAACTTTCAACTGCACGGTTGCGCGCCGATAGGGAGCCGGGACAATAACCGCGAGTTGAACCGTTTCGCCGCGCTTTTTCCGCGCCAGCAGTCGAGCAGCCTCAACAAGCGAATTGACCGCCTGTCCGTCAAAACCTTCGATGATCAGCCCTTGTTGGAAACCGGCGTTGTCTCCCGGACTGCCTTGCTGAATGGCGGTAACGACGAACGCGCTGTTGATATCCAGGCGCATTCGGGTCAGTTCAGCCGCAGTCAACTCGCGCAGGGTCAACCCGATCTTTTGCCGGATCAACGCGGCGTTGAAATGCTGGTTTTCCGGCAGCAGGTCAACCGCTGCGTTGACGACGTTGCGCCCTCGTTTGACTTGAAATCGAACCGGCGTTTTTTCGCCCCTATCCATCACCTCCCGATTCAGATGAAATATGCTCTTTGGCGCGGTGCTATTCACGCGCGTAATAATATCGCCCTCGCGCAAGCCCCCTTTTTCCGCCGGGCTGCCCTCTTCAATTGACGCGATCGAAATGCCGTTCGTGGTGGAGTTAAATTGCGCGCCGAACCAGAGAGAACGGACATTCTCAGGGGTGAAGATTTCCGCAAGTGCTTCTGAAATGCGGTTGACCGGGATGGCGAACCCGATGCCCTGGCCTTCCTTGAAAATGGCCACATTCAGACCGATTAACTCCGCATCAAGATTCACGAGTGGCCCACCGCTGTTTCCTGGATTGATTGCCGCATCCGTTTGAATCCAGTCCTCCATTTCAAGGGGGCCATCCTTTGAACTCATCCGTCGTGTTTTGGAACTGAGAATTCCTTTGCTGACTGATTCGCCCAGGCCGAAAGGATTGCCCAGCGCAAGGACCGTCTCGCCCAGGTAAAGATCATTATCCGCGGCGAAGCGAATTGGAATGAATTTTTCACCCGGCTTTGCGCGCAATTTCAGCAGCGCTACATCGCTTTTCCGTGTTCCGATTACCAGGTCTGCCGGGTAGGTGCGCTTGTCGGAGAGCGTAACCATGATTTCGTTCGCATCTTCAACGACATGGACATTCGTGAGAATGTAACCCTCTTCATCAATGATGACTCCGGAACCAGCGCTGTATTCGGGAGGGAGGTCACGGTAAAAAGGAGCCCAGTTTTCCTGCCACCAGTCAAACAGAAACCCTCGCTGTTTGCGCACGGTCTTGCCGCTGATATTGACCACACTCGGCATCACTTTCGATACCGCGCGGACCGTATCGTCAATCCGCAGGTCGGAAGCGGTCGTGGCAACGGCAGCGGCAACAAGCCAGGCAAGCAAACGGACAATAAAGCCAGCTCTCATCCTGCATGTTATACGTTCGAGACGCAGGATTGTTCAAGTCAGGCAACAAAAAAGCTGGCCTCCAACTGCTTCAAATGGCATCAACCCTTCAGCTTTCGCTCAAGGATTTCGCCGACCACATTGGGGTTCGCTTTGCCTTTGCTGGCCTTCATCACTTGTCCTTTGAGGAAGTTCAGGGCCGCTACCTTGCCTGCCTTGTAATCCTCAACACTGCGCGGATTCGCTGCAATCGCTTCGTCACAGAATTTTTCAATCGCGCCGGTATCGCTGACCTGCACGAGCCCCTTTTTCTCGACAACTGCGCCAGGTTTCTCGCCCGTTGCAAACATTTCGGCAAATACATCCTGGGCGATGCGCGTGCTGATCTTGCCCGATTCAACCAGAGCAATCAGTTCAAGGATTCCTTTCGGCTCAAATTTCAAGTCGCCCAGGCTTGTGCCGCTTTCCGTCAGCTTCGCACGCAAATTATTGATCACCCAGTTCGCGACGGCTTTTGGATTGTTCGAATCACCGGCAATCTGCTCGAAATAATAGCCGAGGGGCACATCATCAACGAACGTTTGGGCATCGGGAACAGGCAGCTGATAATCTTTAATGAATCGTTGTTTCCGCGCCATCGGCAGTTCCACGACTCGGGCTTTGACCTCGGCGAGCCATGCTTCGCTCGGTTCGAAGGGCATCAGGTCCGGTTCAGGGAAATAGCGGTAATCGTGCGCCATTTCCTTGGAACGCATTGATTCGGTAATGCCAGCAACATCATCCCAACGGCGTGTTTCCTGGGGCAGTTTGTTTCCTCTCTTTACTTCAGCAATCTGTCGCGGACTCTCGTATTCCAGGGCGCGCCGTACCCCGCTGAAGCTGTTCATGTTTTTTATTTCGATCTTTGCTCCCAGTTCTTTTTGGCCGACCGGACGAACGCTCACGTTCACGTCACAGCGCACCATCCCCTTTTCCATGTCGCAATCGCTCACCCCGCCATAGATCAAAATATCCTTGAGCGCATTCAGATAGGCATAGGCCATCTCGGGGCTGCGGATATCAGGTTCGGATACGATTTCCAGAAGCGGTACACCGGCACGGTTGAAATCAACTCCGCTGTTCCGGTCAAAATGAAAGTTCTTCCCGACATCTTCCTCAAGATGGGCGCGGGTGATGCGGACGCGATCAATTTTGCCCTCGTATTCAAAATCGACGAACCCTTCGAAGGTGGATGGCTTGTCGTATTGGGTGACCTGGTAATTTTTTGGTGCGTCGGGGTAAAAATAATTTTTGCGGTCGAACTTTGCGTATTTCGCCACCGAGCAGTTCAGTAGAAAGCCGGTGAGCGCGGTCAGCTTCAAGGCTTCCTCGTTTGCGACCGGCAACACACCGGGCATCCCGAGACAGACCGGGCAGACGTTGGTATTCGGTGGCGCGCCGAATTCATTAGCGCAACCGCACCACATCTTGGAATGCGTC
>JBQCGE010000607.1:0-4315 GCA_051955955.1 Verrucomicrobiota bacterium | reverse complement strand
CTCTGCACCGGTCAAGCCGAAGGCCACCGCGAAACACCTGGGCGCACGCCAGAACGAAGCTGAGGAAGTCCAGGAACCCCGTTACACAGTTCTCAAGGACTCGCGCGAGGAGATTGTCCGGGATGACAATCATTTAAATCCAAACAACACTTTTGATACTTTTGTGGTGGGCAGCAATAACAGCTTTGCTCACGCAGCCTCAATGGCGGTGGCCCAAGCCCCGGGGAAATCGTACAACCCGCTTTTTCTTTATGGCGGCGTGGGTCTTGGAAAAACCCATCTATTGCACGCAATTGGGCAGTATGTTGCCGGACATAAACGGAAGGCGAGGATAGCGTATGTTTCCTCGGAAAAATTTACGAACGAGTACATCGACGCGATTCAAAATAACGCCACGACAAAATTTCGCCGGAAATATCGCGAGATCGATATGCTCCTGATTGATGATATTCAATTCCTTGCGGGCAAGGAACGGATCCAGGAGGAGTTCTTTCATACATTCAACGCGCTGCACGATGCCCACAAACAAATCGTACTGACCTGCGACCGGCCCGCGAGTGAATTGCAGAATCTTGAGCATAGGCTTGTTTCACGCTTCGAATGGGGGTTGGTAACGGATCTGCAGCCGCCCGATGTTGAAACGCGCCTCGCCATTTTGCGGAAGAAGGAAAAAACGCTTGGCGTGGAACTGCCTGCAGACGTATTGAATTTCCTCGCTCAACGGATTCGCGCCAATATTCGCCGGCTCGAAGGGGCGTTGGTCCGTGCCGCTTCTTATTCTTTGCTCACCGGCAAGCGGGTGAGCGTGGAATTGGTGGAAGGTTTGTTGCGGGACGTGCTGAATGAAGAAAGCCGTTTTGCAATTACTATTGAAGCCATTCAGAAACGCGTTGCTGAGCACTTCGATATTCGTGTCGCGGACATGACGAGCAAAAGAAGGCCGGAGAACATTGCCTTCCCTCGCCAAATTGCGATGTACCTCTCCCGCCAGCTTACTGAAAGCTCACTGAACGTCATCGGTGAAGCATTTGGCGGCCGTGACCACGGAACTGTTCTCCATGCCTGCCGTCTCGTGAAAGGCAGAATGGAAGTGGACTCGAACGTTCGACAGGTCGTGAATTACCTCGAGAAGCAACTCCAGCGCTGAGCGGTCCCTAAGCAGTTTTTTAAGCACCTTTGCATGAATCAGACCCAGGCGGTGATCCAGGTCCGAGAGCTTAGCAAAGTTTACCGCAGCTATAAAAAGAAGCCGGGCTTTACGGGTGCCGTTTTAGGGCTGTTCCGTCGCGAGTATGAGTCGATCAGCGCCGCTCGAAACATCAGCTTCGAAGTTGCGGAAGGTGAATTGGTTGGGTTCCTCGGTCCAAATGGGGCAGGCAAAACCACCACTTTGAAAATGCTTGCCGGGCTGCTTTACCCCAGCAGCGGCACCGCTCAGGTGTTGGGATATGTCCCATGGGAAAGGAAAGATGGTTACCGACGGCAATTCGCCCTTCTCCTTGGACAAAAGAACCAGCTTTGGTGGGACCTCCCAGCCCGGGAATCGTTGGAACTCAATGCCCGCATTTACGGGATTGAGCGGAAGCAGTTCGACCATACCGTGGATGAGTTGACTGAGTTGCTTGCGGTTCGCGACAAACTCAACGTCATGGTTCGCGAGCTTTCCTTGGGCGAGCGAATGAAGATGGAGCTGATCGCAGCTTTGTTGCATCAACCGAAAGTTTTGTTCCTGGACGAACCGACAATCGGCCTCGATGTCATTTCGCAAAAGACCGTTCGCGAATTCCTCAAGGAACATAATGCGCGGCGCAAAACGACGATTATACTCACCAGCCATTACATGGCCGATATCCAGGAGCTATGCCAGCGTGTCATTATCATCGATAAAGGGACGATTTCGTTCGATGGGAAATTGAGCGAGGTGCTGGACCGTTTTGCGGATTTCAAAATTCTCACCATCCAGCTTGAGTCGAGGGCTGAACTTGAACCCAAATTTCTTGCACACTTTGGTGATGTGATTGAAAAGAATGAACTTGGGTTCAAATTAAAGGTGAAACGCGACCGGGTGATTTCCGTCTGCAAGGAGTTGCTCGATAAATTGCCGGTCAGCGATATTGATATACAAGAAGTGCCAATCGAAGAAATTATCCGAAAATTGTTTACGCGCCCGGTGGATGCGCAGCAGGACGCATGAGCAGGATTGTCGGCATTGACCTGGGGACAACGAATTCCCTCATCGCCGCCATTGAGAGCGGTATTCCATTTGTCATTCCGGGTGAGGAAGGCAGGCGCATCACACCTTCAACCATAAATATCTCCAACTCGGGAGATGTAATTGTGGGGTACCGGGCAAATCGCCTGCGCGCATTAGAACCGGCGAGCACCTTCTTTTCAGTCAAACGTTTGGTCGGGCGGAGGTTTGAAGAGCTCACCCCCGCTGAGCTGGCCCTACCCTACAAATTGCGAAGTGGCGAAAGTGGGCAGATCGAAATTCGAGCGGGGGAAGCTGCATTTTCTCCCGAGGAGATTTCTGCTGAAGTATTGAAGCAATTAAGGCGCGATGCGGAGAAATACTTCAATGAACCGGTCGATCGAGCCGTTATCACGGTGCCGGCCTATTTTAATGACGCGCAACGGAACGCGACGAAACGTGCGGGTGAATTGGCGGGATTTACGGTCGAACGCATTTTGAACGAACCCACTGCGGCAGCGCTCGCTTTTGGCCTGGACCGATTGGGGGAACATTCGAAAGTTGCCGTGTACGATCTGGGTGGGGGCACTTTTGATATATCCATTCTGGAACTGAAGGAAGGCATTTTTCAGGTGCTTTCAACCAGCGGCAACACTCGACTGGGCGGAGATGATCTCGATCACCGAATTGTGGAGCATCTGATTGGAAAAATTGAAAGCGTGCGGTCTCGTGATGAAGTTCGCCGGAATTTGGAAGTGATGGCGCGTCTGCAAAAAGCCGCTGAAGATGCAAAGATTCAGCTTTCATCGCAGGATGAAACTGAAATTTCGCTCCCATTTCTTTGGCCCGATTTTAATTTCTCTTGTCGGCTTACCCGAGCCGAACTTGAGGAGTTGACGCGGGAGATCATTGTGCGCACGCGGGAACATTGCATCCGCGCATTGGCTGACTCAAAACTCAAGGCAACTGAACTCGATCAAGTGATTCTTGTGGGAGGGCAGACGCGGATGCTGCTCGTTCGTGAACTGGTTTCAGAGTGGTTCGGATGCACCGAATTTGAGGCGGTGACAGGCTCATTGAGGATTGGCAGCGATTATCATCGACGCGAAGGCCCGATGTTGAATACCACGCAGAATCCGGATGAAGCAGTTGCGCTCGGGGCCGCAATCCAGGCGGAAATTCTGGCAGGTGGATTTAAAAATTTACTCCTGCTCGATGTCACGCCTCTGTCGCTCGGAATTGAAACGTTCGGCGGGTTGATGAACGTTATCATCCCACGAAATTCCACCATTCCGACCAAGGCTGGTGAAATGTTCACAACGGCGGTCGATCAGCAGCGTTCCATGTTGATTCATGTCCTGCAGGGGGAACGGGAACGGGCTCGGGATAATTGGAGCCTGGGTAAATTCGAACTCGAATTCGAGCGCGCGCCGCGCGGTGTTCCACGCGTTGGAGTGCAGTTCGAGATTGATGCCAATGGGATTCTCAAGGTGCTCGCTCGCGACACCAAAACGGGCGTCGAAAAAATCGTTGAGATGCGTTCCACGGTGGACGTGAGTGATCAAGCGGTGCAACAAATGGTTGAGGAGTCCGTGGAGCACGCTTTCGATGACCTGGCAGCACGGCGCTGGGTTGAAGCGCGGCTGAAGGCGGAACAAATCGTGGAGGCGACTCGCAAAGGGTTGGCACGTTCCGGTGATGAACTGGATCCGGCGGAGAAGCAGGGCATTGAGGATGCCTTAATCGAAATTGAACAAATACTGGCGAAGGTGGACGAGAGCGAAACGGGCGACTTAAAAGTTTTACAGGCAGCGCACTCACGCCTCGATACGGCCACTCAGCCACTTGCCACGCTCATGATGGATAAAGCAATGGAAGCGATGCTGCGGAAACGAGGTTTGATTTCATGAACGGGCAGGGGGAGTTCCAGGAACGCGCTCGGAAAATACTGATAGAGGCGGGTTTCGAGCCGGACTTTTCATCGGCGATAGAGGAGGAACTGCAAGGCATATCCTGCCCAATTACTTTCCCTGAAGGAGTTCGCGATCTTCGACATCTGCCATGGTCTTCGATTGATAACAGCGACTCTCGCGACCTCGACCAGGTGGAGTATGTCGAGCGGGG
>JBQCGE010000606.1:0-2950 GCA_051955955.1 Verrucomicrobiota bacterium | reverse complement strand
TGGATAATAAGGAGGATAGTTAAATGGAAATTCCTTTGGCGGGAGCAGCAGCAGGATCAGCGGCATACTGAGCACGATGATGTAAACGGAAATGGCAAAAGTACGGATTGCTGGAATACCGTTCTGCAACTGATCGAGCAGCGTGTAAAAAAATGCAGTGGCAAAAATGGTGAGCAGAGGAAGAAATAGGATCAGCAGATTCTCGGAGTTGATGATAGGAACCAAATCCGAATATTCAGTGATACCCATGGCCTGGATAAGGCAATAAAACAAAAAAGCCCCAGTGACGAAATAACGCAACCTGGAGAGTGCCGGATTAATAAAAGGAACAAGCAGGCCCACAAGGAAGAATGCCCAAATCCATGTTCCGCCGAGTTCGGGAATGCTTTTTGTGAAAGTAATCGTGCTTTGGTCAACGAATTTGCGGGTAAAATCACGCGTATCCACTTTATTGACTTCGACCGCGATATTTTTCGGCATCAAGCGATCCAGGCGAGTATCGGGGAAGGGGGTGGTCTGGTGATAAACGGCATACCCAGCCGTGCCGAACAATGTTTTGCTCTCCATGTAATTGCGAACCAGCCATGGAGAAATTGTGAGGAGAAAAACAAAGGCGCAAACCAGCGGCGAGGCAGTGCGATTGTTCACTACGACGGCTCCTAAAAAAATCAGGACAGGGATAATCAGCCAACCCATCGAATAGCGTGTGAGGCATAGCAGAGCAATGAGCAGGCCGGTAATGGCACTCCAGCCAAGGAGATAACCACGGGAGCGAATCGGCTCGCGAGTGCCGGCTTCAATTTTAACGAGAGCTTGAATCACGGCCGTGAAGAGCACCATGACGAGCATCGTTGAGAGGCCGGAGGTGGTGAATTCCCAGAGTTGTTCCGACAGGCCAAGCACCACGACTGAAGTCCAGGCCACGGCGGGATCGAATAATCTTCGGGCCAGGAAAAAGATCTGAAAGAGAAGGATGAAGAAAAATACCTGGTTGAAAATTCCAATGATCACCTCTGGTTGATACCGCCAAAACCTCCCCTGCCCTGGTGTAATATCCCATTGGAATGGAGCAACTTTCATTAAACCCGCCAGTAAAGTGGGATAAAGAGGAGCGTTGGCAAGATCCGGGTGGTGGTCAATTTGCATCTGGCCTTCCCCCCGGGTTCGTTCCACGAGCGCAATGCTGAATGGACGAATGAAATCCGTGGTGTAGCCGTTCCCTTCCGAAATATTTCGGGCCAACTGCGCGGCATCCATTGCCTCGATCGCATTAAAATTCCTGGCCTGGCGAACGTGCCAGAGAGCAGTCAGGGCGGTGAAGAGGAGAAAGACAAAGGCAAGTTTAATCCATTTAGCACCTTCACCCTCTTCGAGTTTGTGAATCCACTGCTGCAGCCCCATTGGCGGTTCCATCTAAAATCCTTCCAAATGATATTTGTGTAACTTTCGGTGAAGCGTGCGCCGACTCATTCCAAGTTTGTGAGCGGCTTCGGTGCGATTGCCCTTGCTTTCGTGTAACGCGCGAGCGATCAACTGCTTTTCTGCTTCCTCGACATTCATGGTAGCGGGAGCCATTCCGGTTCCACCTGATGGAATGCCCGCCACGAAGTTGCGTATGGTTGCAGGAAGATCGCGCAAGGTCACGCGATCTTTTCGCCCAAGAACCACCGCGCCCTCCACTGCGGCGCGAAGCTCGCGAACATTACCCGGCCAGTTGTAGGTCATGAGCGCATCCATGGCGGCGGATTCAAATTCGCTGACCGGCTTATTGTTCTTGATTGCAAACTCCTTGAGGAAAGCGTGGGCGAGCATCGGGATATCCTCCTTCCGCTCGCGCAAAGGCGGCATGTAAATAGGAACGACGTTCAGCCGGTAAAACAAATCTTCCCGGAAATTCCCCTGCCGAACCATCTCGGCCAGATTCTTATTGGTCGCCGCGATCAGCCTTACATCAGCGATTTGAGTTTTGCTGGACCCCACCCGTTCAAATGTGCGTTCGCCGAGAAAGCGGAGGAGCTTGATTTGAATAGCCGGATCGATTTCGCCAATTTCATCGAGGAAGAGTGTCCCGCCCTGTGCCTGTTCCACCCGTCCGATCCGACGTTCATGCGCGCCGGTGAAGGCCCCTTTTTCATGACCGAAAAGCTCGCTTTCGAGCAGCGTCGCGGGGAGCGCGGCGCAATGAACAATGACCATTGGCTGGCGGGCGCGCGGGCTGAGTTGATGAATCGCGCGAGCGACGAGTTCCTTGCCGGTGCCGCTTTCCCCGGTGATTAAAACGGTGGTCTGGGCGGGTGCAACCTGGCGGACGAGATCAAAAATCTCCTGCATCGGCTGCGATTCCCCAATGATGTTTTCGAGGCCGTATTGTTTATCGAGTTGCTGACGGAGGCTGGTGTTTTCCGTTTCGAGTTTTTGCTGGCGCAGGGCACGGCGAATACGGAATTCCAGTTCATCGATATTCAGCTTGGCTTTTGGGATGTAATCATCCGCGCCGCGTTTAATGGCTTCGACGGCAGTATCCTCTGAACCGTAAGCGGTCATGAGAATGCAAATAGGGGGCTTTGGCAGCGACTTGGCGCGTGTAATAAGTTTAATCCCATCCTCGCTCGGCATTCGGAAATCCGTCAGCATGACCGCAAAATGCTCCCGCTCGAGCAGGTCCATGGCTGCGGCGGCGGAGTCAGCCAGGTAAATTTCAAACTCGTCTTCAAGCGCGGCGCGGAGGCCTTCGCGCTGCGTTTTCTCGTCATCGACAATCAGCAACATCGGTTTTTCAGCCGGCATTTTGGCCTCCTTCGCTGGTGGGTTGACCCGGTAAAACTTCCGCCTCTCCCGCGCCGAGCAGGCGCACACCGCGCGGGTGCAGCGGAAGACAAATCCGGAAAGTGGTCCCCTCCCCCGGCCGGCTTTCGATATCAATTTTGCCGCCATGATCGCGAACGATTCG
>JBQCGE010000605.1:0-4720 GCA_051955955.1 Verrucomicrobiota bacterium | reverse complement strand
TTTGCCTTGGCATTGTGGTCATTGTGCTCGGGGTCACTGCTTTTCGCCAATAAAGTGCCTGAGGCCAGTTCCAAGCGGGGCAAAATTCTGGTGGTTCGAGGCGGGGCGATAGGCGATTTCATTCTGACACTTCCTGCCATTGCGGCGCTTCGTAATACCTTTTCTTCCTCCCATCTCGAAGTGCTCGGCTATCCCAAGGTGGCGGAACTGGCTCGGGGTGCCGGGTTGATTGATGAATTCCGTTCCATTGAAGCGCGGGCACTGGCTGGATTTTTCGCGCGGAACGGCAAGCTCGATCCTGAGCTTTCGGAATATTTCGGCTCTTTCGCCCTGATCTTTTCCTATCTTTACGATCCCGACGGAATCTTTAGCGGCAATGTCGGGCTGGTCAGCAAAGCGCAGTTTATCCAGGGTCCGCATCGTCCCAATGAAAAGGAGGAGCTGCATGCCGCCTCCGTTTTTTTGAAGCCGCTTGTGAAGATGGCCATTTACGATGTGCCACCGATGGCGGAACTCAAGCTGCCGCGCAATACTGTTCACGCCACACCAAAAAGGATTACTGCTCTCCATCCCGGCAGTGGAAGTGAAACCAAAAACTGGCCTTTGGAAAACTGGGTGGCGCTGATCCGCGAATTGCAGGGGAGGGGAGAGGAAGTGCTGGTGATCGGTGGTGAGGCAGACACCGCCCGCATCGGCGAGATTCAGAAGGCGTTTCCCGGCTTGAACGTGATTTTTAACAAGCCGCTCGCCGAGTTGGCCGGTGTGCTCGCCCACTGTCAGGTTTTCATCGGGCACGATTCCGGCATCAGCCACATCGCCGCTGCACTTGGTTTGCGAACGCTGATCCTGTGGGGGCCGAGCAACGACCGGATTTGGCGTCCGCTCAACCCCAACGCCACGGTCTTGAAAGCGGCGGATGGCAATCTCGCCACGCTGAAGCTCCAGCACGTCATCGAGGGGCTGCAAACGATCCTGCGATAGCCCAGGGAAAGAGAAAAAGATTTCGGAAGAACTGTAAGCCGAATTCTGTCTGCGCTGTTGCCAGCGGAGAGAATCATTTATCTCAGCAGCCGATACCCGGAACCGTGGCCTGTTTCCAGGCGCGTGGAGCGGGCAGCTCCGGGGTTCCCTATTTGGCCTTGCACCCGGCGGGGTTTACCATGCCCTTGCGATTACTCGCAAGGCGGTGGTCTCTTACACCACCTTTTCACCCTTACCTTGCCATTGCTGGCAGGGCGGTATTTTCTCTGTGGCACTTTCCGTCAACATGCCTTGAAGCATGCCGCCCGAGTGTACTCCCACTTGCGTGGGATTACGCGGCGCCGCGCCCTGTGGTGTTCGGACTTTCCTCCCCCACGATTGCTCATGGGAGCGATTCTCCGTCCTTCCGAAATCGTCGGCACCATAGCCCTGTTTCAAGTTGAACACAAATGCGGCATCACGCGGGGAAACGGCCTCTGTCGGAAACCAGACAGGGGCTTGCCCTGACTTGACCTCGCTCAGGCAGAGACCGATTGTTTCGGCGTGATTAGGAGGGTTTTGTTGATCGGCTTTCTGCTCGGTTCATTGTTTCATTTGCGTGCGCAGGATTTTGGCTGGACCGGCACGAATTCACTCGCCATGCCGCAGGTCGGTGAACATATCTTGCGAGTTCTCAGCCCCCAGTTGCTCGAATTGACTCTCATCACCACCCAGGAGAAGCAAGGTGCACCCGTTTCCGCATGGAATTTTGTCGGGCCAAATTACACGCTCAAGCTGCCCTCACCCGATCAATTCGCGGTTTCACTTGAGGGAAAAACAATTCCGGTTTCGAAGGTCGGTTTTAAACAACGCCCGCTCTACGCCCCACTCAAAACGCGTGACCTCCGCATCCTGTCACAAATTTATCTGCAGTTACAGAGTCCGGTTCCGTCCGGCGCAGTGGTCGAGGTGCAGAACCCGACCCGGCAGCTTTGGAAGAGCGACCTTCAATTCAAAACGGTCGCGGATGAAAACCGCTTCAACCCCGCCATTCATGTCAACCAGGTTGGTTACGAGCCGGGTTTCCCCAAGCAGGCGATGGTCGGCTATTACCTCGGCAGTCTCGGTGAAATGGAAATCCCATTCCAATCAGGCTTTGATTTGCTCGATACAAAAACCGGTAAATCGGTTTTCAGGGGCCCGCTCACCGCAAGGCCGGATCGCGGGTTTACCTACATGCCGACCCCCTACCAGCGGGTTTACCAGGCCGATTTTACCGCGTTCAATACTCCCGGCGTTTACCAGCTTCATGTGAAAGGGATGGGATGCAGTTATCCGTTTGAAATTCAGAGCGGCGCAATCGCCACCTTCGCTCGTGCCTATGCCCTTGGGCTATACCACCAGCGTTGCGGAACGAATAACGCCCTGCCATTCACCCGCTTCACCCATGATGCCTGTCACATTGCTCCGGCTGAAGTTCCGGACCGTACGTTCAAAGAGGCCAAACAAATTATTGCCCAGGTGACAGCGGGAGCGAAGGAAGACCCGCGTCACACCGCCCCCCAGTTAAAAAACACCGATGCAAGTCTTTACCCATTTGTTCGAAAAGGAAAAATCGATGTCAGTGGCGGACACCATGACGCAGGCGATTACAGTAAATATACCATTAACAGCGCCGGGTTAATTCATGCGCTGGTGTTCGCTGCGGATAACTTCAGCGGCGCGGGGACCTTGGACAACCTGGGCCTTCCTGAGAGTGGCGATGGCAAAAGCGACCTGTTGCAAGAAGCGAAGTGGGAGGCGGACTTTCTCGCCAAAATGCAGGACACGGATGGCGGTTTTTATTTCCTCGTTTATCCCAAAACGCGCCAATACGAGGATAACGTCTTGCCCCAAAATGGCGACCCTCAGATCGTCTGGCCGAAGAACACCAGCGCAACCGCCGCAGCCACTGCTGCACTCGCCGAAATAGGATCATCGCCGTTATTCCGAAAACAGTTTCCTGCTGAAGCTGAAAAGTTCCTGGCAGCGGCATTGAAAGGCTGGGCTTTCCTCGAACGCGCCATTGCGCGTTACGGATCAGATGGCGCTTATCAACGTCTGACCCATTACGGCGATGAGTTCATGCACGATGATGAACTCGCGTGGGCGGCAGCGGCCTTATTTGCGGCGACCGGGAAACCGGAGTTTCAGGAGAAATTGATAGCTGGCTTCCAGCCCGAATCGACCAAAACACGTCGCTGGAGTTGGTGGCCGATGTTTGAAGGCTACGGCTGCGCGGCACGAACCTATGCCTTCGCTGTCAGAAACGGGAAGTTGAAGAAAGAGCAAATGAACGGTGCGTTCCTGACCAGTTGCGAACGGCTGATCGAGGAAACTGCCGACAATCACGTTCGTTTTGCTCGTGAAACCGCTTACGGCACGAGCTTTCCTGATCCGAACAAGGCAAACAAAAATGCCGGTTGGTATTTCGGCAGCGAACGCGCCTTCGACATTACCGTGGCATGGCAGTTGAACTCGAAGGAGGAATACCGCGAGGCCGTCCTGGGCAATATGAATTATGAAGGCGGCTGCAACCCGGTGAATGTTACCTATCTCGAAGGGCTCGGCTGGCGCAGGCAGCGCGAAATCGTCCATCAATACGCGCAAAATGATTACCGCGTCCTGCCGCCCACAGGAATTCCGATTGGAAACATCCAGGCCGGTTTCGCATGGCTGGAGCATTACAAGAAGGAACTCGGCGAACTTTGCTATCCACCCGACGGAGCGAATTTTGCGCCTTATCCCTTTTATGATCGATGGGGGGACAGCTTCAATACGACTACCGAATTTGTGGTCGTGGACCAGGCCCGAAGCCTCGCGAGTCTCGCTTTCTGGATGGCGCAAACTGCACTCAAAGAGCAGCAATGGAAACCGATCACCGCCCAAATTTCCGACCTGGCTCAATCCACGCCCACCGGCGAAGCAATTCGCGTGAAATTAACTGCGCCAAATCTGGATCTTTCCACCGCGCTAATCACATGGGAAGCCCGCGATCAGGAACCGGCCATCAGCTCCGGAGTTGGGTTCGCGGCGCGCGGTGGGGGTGGGGGGTGGGTCGAGGCCGAAGCCTTGTTCCCGGATGGACGACGTGTTTTTGCCGCGAACAAATTTACCGCCACTGCTGCGCGAAACATTGCGCCAAACACAGCTCTATCCAGCGCCAGAACGGTGACCCCAGAGGTCGTAGCCCTTTATCATCTGGATGGCACGCTGGACAGCGCGGTGGCAACTGGGTCGAGATTGAAGCTCTCGGGCAGCACCTCCTTTGACCAGGGAAACCTGAGCTGGATGAAAGTTCGTCAGGGTGCGGCGCTGCGATTCAAGGACCTCGGCGACACCGCTATTGGAACAGTTCAGCTCAACAGTGGTGGAAAACTCGAGGAAATCCGGCTCGAAGCCATGGTCTATTTGAACAGTTACAAAGGTTACAACCGGGGCAACGCGAAAATTCTTTCCCTCAGCGAGGAATACAACAGTTCACTTGAATGGATTGAAGACAAGTATGCGGGGCCGATCATTCGCGGCGGCTCCGTCTTTGCGTTAAACAAACAAGAGCTTGAGCAGCCTCTCTCCCCTGGTAACTGGCACTTCCTGAGCATTACCTTAAACGCGAAGGGTTACTCTGTTTCCGTGGATGGCAAAGTGATTGGCAAAAGCGAGAAATCTGAAATCGCAAATTGGGGCAAAAAGCCAGCCACTTTGCATCTCGGTGATTTTG
>JBQCGE010000604.1:0-3080 GCA_051955955.1 Verrucomicrobiota bacterium | reverse complement strand
ACAAATAAATGAGGTCTGGAGTTGGCAGGCCGAGTTCAGTTGATCCCGCTGGGTTGCGGTCCGCATAGAATTGGTCGAAGAGCAGATGGCGATTGGATTCCTCCTCCGCTTTGGCATTCACGGTGAAGATGTCGCCGAATTCGACGATGTCGTTGGTAATATCAATCCAGAAGTCATAAACGACTCCGGGTTGCACAACGAAGTCACTGGGGATGTAATCAGACCCCACTCCATTCCGGGCAAGGACAGAAATATTGGTCTCGCCAGCCAGTCGCTCCAACCTTATGTAGGGCCCAAGATCCCCGGTGAAATCCGTGACGAAACGGAGTGCCTTATCCGTGAGTCCGAGATTGATCCCGACCGCGTTTGTGTCCTCAGGTTGTGCATAAAGGCGGAAGAATAAGGTCCCTGAATTTCCCTGAGTCAAGGTGAGTGCATGCAATTCCAAAGCGGCCAGGTCATCTCCCCCCTGGATCCCGAGCACATTGTTGGTGCCGAGAGCTAAAATGTCATTCTCACCAGCAGGGTTCTTCCATGATCCATGATTTGAAATCGGACCAGGGGAATAACTTTGAAAGGTTTCGAGTAAGTGCCAATTGGCGGCTACATTTTCGAGAGCTGCCACCGTGATGGTCGCATTGGTGGATTCATTTCCGCGAGTAAGTGTGACTGTAAACGTCGTGTTGGAAGTAATCGTGACGCTGGCGCTACCTGACCCGGCAATCGTTTGAGCGGTGACGTCTCCGAGCAATGGAGCGATGCTGACGCTTGCATCCTTGCTCACGTCCCAATGGAGCGTTACGGAATCACCTTTAGCGACAATAGGATATTCTGAGGTGAAACTTTGCACATGCAGGGGCAAGGGATTTGAAGGTGCCACTGGAATACCTTCTGAAACCACTTTATTGATTTCATCTGAACTCAGAGCGCGGTCCCAAATAGCAACATCATCGATCAGACCCGTGACCCAATGGCTGGGTGATGCGCGTAAAATGCCGCCGATTGTCGTGTCGTTGACGTTCCATGTGCCGGGTTCCTTTTCTGCTAATTGAATCGCATCCGCCACGCCATCGATGTAGAACCGGCGAACACCGGAGTTTTGGACCAAGGCAATATGATGCCATTGTCCATCGAAGGGTGTACCCGTTGACTTGGCGTGATCAACGGTGGTCCATCCAGTCTGGCGAAAATAGAAGTCGGCAACCTGCCCTCCTCCATTGTCGGTCCCAATATTGAAAAGCGGGTCGCTATTTCCAGTATTTGCCTCCGAGAAAACACGAAGATCATTTTGGGAGCTTCCTTCAATCATGGTCCACATCACAATAGTATAGGATTCATGTTTGTTGGCCGGAAGTTCATCCGAGGCCCCGTGGACACGGGACAGAAGAGTTTTCCGAGTGGAATCTAAATTGAAGGCGTTTCCGATGCGACCAGGAACGAGATCCGCTTCAGTGAGGTTATTAAGCTGCATGTCATACCCGTGGATTACATCAGGAGTTTTTGTGCCCTGCACCGTATCCAAAGGCCAGTACGCAATTATGCCATTGGTCAGGTTGGGTGCGGGAAGCGGATCGACAATGACATTGGCAACGAAACTGGTAATTACGTTCAGGCTGTTACTTATGACCAATTTATAATTCCCCGCATCAGAAGGCGTGAGTTCAGCAAACGAAAGTTCAAAGGTATTTCCATTCTCGACAGGCTGGTTGTTTTTGTACCACTGAAAAGATAATGGGTGCGCCCCCGTGACCGCGGCTGAGATAACCAGTTTATTGCCTTCCGTGTTGGTAGAACTTGAAGGTTGAACCGTAATATTGGGAGCGAATGCCGGGACGGGAGTCTGAATTCCATTCGTCATTACATTCTGAACTTCTTCCGCAGAAAGTGCGCGTTCCCAAAGAGAAACTTCATCGATAGCACCCGCAAAATAATTGCCAACTCCTGAGCGGACAATGGCTGCCAGGCTGGTCGTATCAATGGGAGAACGACCCTGAGTATAATTATAGGAAGAGTCGAGAACGCCATCGATATAGAGTTTTGCGGAGCCACGATCGTCGACCCATGCTATATGATGCCACTGACCATCCAGCGGGCCATTGGTGGAAATGGCATGATTAAACTTAACCCCGTTATCCCGAATATAAATATCGACAGCGTTGTTGGTATTATGAGTGCCCAGGTTAAAGAGTGGGTCGTTTGCGACGGAAGAACTTTCGCTGAACATCCGACGGTCATTTTGGCCTGTGCCCAGCCCGTTCACCCAGTAAAGAATCGAGAATTGCGGCTTGTGGCTGACAGGAAGACCCGTATCGATTCCGTCAGGGGAAGTGAAATAGGCATATTGGGCAGCGCCATCGAACTGCAAAGCCTTTCCCAAATGCCCATCAACGAGCGCTGAGGGATCGATATTTATTAAGTTGAAATCATTATGCGTGGCTGCGTCTGGAGTAGTGGCCCAATCTTCAGAGATGGAGTCCATGGGCAGATAAGTTACGAGCCCTTCGCGGATATCAGCCGCAGAGGAAACAGCAACGGTGCCGAATAAGGCCAGTATAATAGAGAGATGTTTACGCATAGTAGCTCAACACAATTTTGGCTTACGCCAGGTGATTTGGGATGAGCGCATCGTAGCCCGATAAAAGAAGGCAAGTCAACCCTCAGTCAGAGATTTTTTTTAAATGAGTTGTTAGAAAGTTTCTGCTTTTACAGAGACTATGTTTACTAACTACCTGCTGGATGCGCCAAGCCGCAACGGAATTTTACAGGTGGATCAGGTGGCGATAAATATCGGCGGCGTCGAAAGGTTCGGATGCAAATTCCAGGGCCTTACCTTCCTGGGTTGGGAGGAATGCATGAGCCACTCCCGGATTAATAATGACTAGATCGCCCGGAAAAATTTGAACTGATATTTACTCACTACTTTCGAGGAATACGAGCAGCATGTTTGCCTCGCCGCTGATCATGTAAAACGATTCGTGGCGGAGTTTATGATAGTGATGGCCCCGCGCGACACCCTGCTTGAGTTCGAGGTAACCCAGGTGGCGTATCACAGCATTTTCGGCCGACAAAACCGCAAGTTC
>JBQCGE010000603.1:0-8222 GCA_051955955.1 Verrucomicrobiota bacterium | reverse complement strand
AACTGGCAAACTGGTTTATCGCGGACGGATTGATGACCGCTTTCCCGCCCTTGGCTCCGAACGCTCAAGGGCGTATGAAAGCGACCTTGCCGATATTTTGCAAAAATTGATCGCCGGCAAAAAACTCGAATTTCGGGAAACGCGCGCGGTCGGTTGCCGCATCACCACGCTTCCATGAGCAGCAAAAAGCAGCAGGGGAAAAGAGCGCAAAAGGCCAAATCCAGTCCACCGCTCAAGGCCACTTCACCCGCAACTTCCTGGCGAGGTATTCTGTTTGGCGGGGCCGGGTTTGTCATACTTGCGGCGGTTCTGGCCGGCTTTTTTTTGCGTTCCAGGAGCGGCACTGCAGAGCAGTCCAAAGTTGCCGAGCCTGCATACGTACCAAAACCAGCAGGCACGATCACCTTCACCCGAGATGTTGCCCTCATAGTGTTCGAAAATTGTGCTCCCTGCCATCGTCCCGGCCAAAGCGCTCCATTCTCCCTTCTTACTTTTGCCGATTATAAAAAGCACCTCGACCAAATCGCTGATGTAGTTGGCTCGCGTTACATGCCGCCTTGGCCTCCCGAACACGGCTATGGAGAATTCGCTCACGAACGCCGCCTTTCAAATGAACAACAGGGGCTGATTGAACAATGGATTACCGAAGGCGGTAAAGAGGGCGATCCACAGCTCCTTCCCAGTTTGCCGCAATGGAATGAAAGTTGGACGCTCGGCAAACCCGACCTTGTCGTCACCTTGAGCAAACCATACCAACTGGCGGCTGAAGGTCGTGATGTTTACCACAATTTTGTCATACCGATTCCACTTGCCCGAAACAGGTATGTGAAGGCAGTGGAGCTATTGCCCGGCAATGCTCGCGTGGTTCATCACGCATTTATTAATATTGATACCACGCAACAATCCCGCCGCCTCGCCGCCCGGCAGGACCCGCCCGGTTTCGATGGAATGGAAGTGCCCGAATCGGCCATCACTCCCGGCGGCCAACTCCTGAGCTGGCAACCGGGCAAGGTTACGACGTTCGCTCCGCCGGGCCTCGCGTGGGAACTCCGGACCAATACTGACCTTGTTTTGCAGGCTCATTTCAATCCAAGCGGAAAGCCTGAACTGGTCCAGCCATCCGTCGGTTTTTATTTCACTGATGCCCCCCCCACTAACAGCCCATTCCGGATAAAGCTCACAGCCCTGGAACTCGATATTCCGGCGGGCGATTCGAATTACGTAGTGAAACAGTCCTATAAACTACCCGTTGATGTTCAACTCACCCGTGTAGGTGCGCATGCTCATTATCTGGGCAAGGACTTGCAGGGTTATGCCATTCTGCCCAATGGAGAAAAGAAGTGGCTGCTCCGGATTAAAGATTGGAACTTCAAATGGCAGGGTGATTACGAATACGCCCAACCCGTTTTTCTTCCGCGCGGGTCCGAACTCTTCCTTGATTTTACCTACGATAACAGCACGAATAATCCTCGAAACCCATCCAGGCCGCCTGTCCCTGTCCGTTATGGGCTTCAAACGAAAGATGAAATGGGCGAACTTTACTTCCAGGCACTCGCGGCCAACCAGCAGGATTACATGACTCTGGCGCAGGATTACTCCGACAAGCTTCTCAATTTAAGCATCGGGTTCTTTCGTTATCGTCTCCGCCACGATCCTGCTGATGTGGAGGCAAATATTCGACTCGGTCGGATTTTAATGGCTCAGGGCGAGAAGGACGAAGGTGCTGCCTTGCTGATGAAAGCGGTTGCCGCAGACCCAAATTCAGATCAGGCCCATTACGAGCTCGGATTGTGGCATCTCGGGAGAAAGGACCTCGATTCCGCTTTCGCTGAATTCCAGACCGCTTCCCGGTTAAACCCCGGTGACAGTCAAGCGCTCGGCAATCTCGGCTACATCGCCCTCCGCCGTGGACAATATGCGGAAGCCGCCAATTACTTCGAAAACGCCTTGCAGGTAAATCCCGAGGATGAAATTGCCAGGAAATATTTATTGCAACTACGCCAGGTTCGTTAGCAATAATTTCTTGCACGATCAAGCCACCGCTTCCTCGGGCCGTTCACTTTTGCGCCGGTTCCGTGCTCGTTCATTCGCCCGTGCTCGAGCTTCCTGCCGTGCATGAAAGCGGCGTTTAATTTCCGCCTTTCGCCAGGTCCAAATCCGCGCTGTGGCAGCGAGCAGCATGAACCAGAGGAACATGTTCCGTGGCTGGGTCAAAACGCGTTCAAGGAAGCTCTGCATGTAATTCATGAAAGATCCCATGAAAAGGCCGATGGAAACCGCGCCCAGGTAATGCCTCCGGAAGAAAATTGCATTTTTTAAGTTCCACCACAGGAAAGTCACAATCAGCGCCAGGTATGTAATAAATCCCTGGTAACCCGTTTCAGACAGCAGCAGCCACCACAAACTTTCCACAACTCCCTTCTTATAATCGGGATCGACCGTGTTGCCGTTTACCAGTTGCCAATGATCGATGTGATCACCATACGGGTAGGGTTTATTGATCGTTTCCGCAAAGTTGTTCCACCCAATCCCAAGCGGATAATCATGCAGCATCATCGAAGCCGATATGTTCAACATGTGTCGGGTGTTTTTGCTCTCCTCATTTCCGTAATCTTCAAATCGCCCCACAATCGTATCCATCGTCATCATCAATCCGAGCAGCGCGATGCACGAGATGCCTGCCAGCACATAAAGCCGTCGTCGAGTCGGCTTGTCCACAAGGCTTGCCAGGATCACACCGATGGTTCCCACCGCGAACATCACAAGTCCGCCACGCGATAAGCTCGATTGCACAATTGCGGCGCAGACCAGATAGGAAAAGAGGAAGAAGTTGGAGTGTTTATCTTTTGGTCCCATTGCGACTGAAAGGAAGACGAGTCCAATCAGGATCGAAAACATACAGAGCGAATTTTGGTGCTCAAATGTTCCCCACACCTGGTAAACATGCAGCAGGTACTTTTGCCTCAACACCGCAATCAACTCCCACATCATCACCCATCCCATGCACCGCAACGCAAATTTCAGGTCGTTCTCGGATTTGATGAAGTTGAACGCGGCTATGAAAATCACGACCGCTTTGAAGGCTTTAAAGGCCGCGAAACTCGCCTGCAATGGCGCTGGGGCATTGATGAATGAAATCAGGCTGGCAAAGCAATAAATGATGTAGAGCCAAAATCCTGGCGGTGCGAATCGGAACCGTGTCCAATCGCCGCTCATCTGTGCCCAGATCAAACTGACCGCCGCCAGCTCAGCCCAGTAAAAATGAAACCCTCGCGCTGTGCCGCGGTACAAAATGGAATGAACTGTTAAACCCCATTCGGCCGCTTCGAAAAATCCGCTCAGCGTCAGGAAGCACATCATGAAAAACGTTGCGCGCTGCCACTTCGGCCGTAGTCGCATGAAAAGCCCAAAAAGCGGTGCAAACCCGAAGAACAATCCTCCGAGGAGAAGAATCTTTATATAATCCAGCGTTTCCAATCACGTTCCACTCTACTTTTCGAAGGTCTGCTCACAATCAGGGTTTCCCTTGTGGACTGTTGGCAAATTGGCGCAAACCCCAAACCGCTCACGCCTGATTCTGTTCAGGCTGCGCGCTGTTACTATGCGGAGAGTTATTCGATGCGAGTCGCCCATATTCTGAGAAAATATAACCCTGTTGAATGGGGAGGAACTGAAACTGCCGTCAAACAGCTTGTCGATGGTTTGAAGGCGCAGAACGTTGAAAGCATCGTCTATTCGCCGAAACTTCCTACCCCCCCGGCCAATGATCCCTTCCTTGACGCTGGCCATTCCATAAAGCGGTACCACGCTTTTGTTCCCGTATTTAATTTGACTGGGGAGCAGCGCGCCCAGTTGGTTTCCATCGGTGGTAATTTGATGTCTTTTGACCTGCTCGGCGGTTTGCTGTGTGAACCGAAGTTATCCATCATCCACACGCATACGCTCAACCGGATCGGCGGAATTGCGCTCACGGTTGCCCGATTAAAGAAGGTTCCTCTCGTCATTACAATTCATGGCGGTGTGCTGGATTTACCCAAAAGCGTTCGTCAGACTTTAAGCGCTCCTTTGGAGGGCGGTTATGAATGGGGCAAAATTTTCGGCGCTCTATTTCGTTCCCGTGATGTTTTGGAGAAGGCGGATGCAATCATTACCTGCAATCCCCGGGAAGCGGAGTTGCAGCGAGAAAAATTCCCCAACAAAAAGATCATCGTCCAGCCGCATGGTGTGCCGATGAATAAATACCGCACGGCCCGAACTGATGCAGCCTTGTCGGCTTATCCAACATTGGGCACGCGCAAGATTATCCTGATCGTGGGCCGCATCGATCCCGTTAAAAATCAGGGCTGGGTTCTTGTGCAAATGCCGGAAATCCTGCAGAAGCACCCGGATGCCACCCTGGTCATCGCGGGTTCCTGCACGGATGAGCTTTATGGCAAGGCCCTCAGAAAAGAGGTTCGCCGCCTCGGCATTGAGGAGAAAGTCCTCTTCACAGGTGGTTTGCCCCCCGGTGACCCGCGCTTGATTGGCTTAATGCAACTCGCCTCGGTCGTTGTCGTGCCTTCGCTTTCAGAAACTTTCGGCCTGATTATTCTGGAAGCGTGGGCTGCCGGTTCAGCGGTGCTCTCTACGCGCACCTCCGGAGCGCTTTCTTTGGTGGAGGAGGGGAACAATGGCCATCTCTTTAACTTGGACTCTCCAGCGGAGTTTCATGGTGCTTTGAAGGCTCTACTGGATTCACCGGTAAACGCTAAACGTTTGGCCGAGGCTGGCCGTTCCCTGGCCGCTTCCCAATACGATGCGACGCTCCTTTCAGCGCGCATCAAGGCGCTTTATGAGGAACTGATCGAAGGACGGAAATGAGATATGTAATCATTCGCGACGACGACACCTGCGCACTCACCCCCATTGAATGCCTGGAAACTCTCTACCGCCCCTTTCTGGAGCGAAATCTTCCCGTGAATCTCGCCACCATCCCAAGTGTCCGGAGTGATGTGTTTTATCCGGAAGGCCCGCTTGCCGGCCAGCCAGAAGGTTTTCTGGCCCTCGCCAAGGATGTGAAGCCTGGCTTTTATTCCATCGGTTCAAACCAAAAGCTCACTGCATATCTAAAGGAAAACTCTGGCTACAAAATTGTCCAGCATGCCTGCCACCACGAATTCGTGAATGGAAAACCGGAGTTCGACATTTCCGACGTCGCAGATATTCAGCGCCGACTCGATTTGGGGACAAGATTATTGCAGGAAGCTGGCTTCGAAAAACCACGCGCGTTTGTTGCTCCTTATGATCGCATCACTCGCGAGGCATACATCGAATTGGCCAAACGATTCGAACTCATTTCCACAGGTTGGTTCCAACGCTCGCGCCTTCCCGTTTCGTGGTGGCCAAACTACATTTCCAAAAAGGTTGGCCGAAAAAGCCATTGGCAGGTTGGCAATACCATTCTGTTAAGTCATCCCGGATGTTTTCTGTCTTATCATCGTCCCTACGGAACAATGCTCGAACAAATCCAAAGGAGCATTGATTCCCGGAAGTTAACAGTCCTGGTCACACACTGGTGGGAGTTTTTCCGAACAGGTGAGGCCGACCAGCCATTCATTGATGTCCTCCACCAATTGTCAGCTTATCTTGCCAGTCGAAACGATGTGGCGGTGATTTCGTTTAATGACGTAATCACGCGCAATCTGCCTCTGGATTGAGTTCAGCTTGTTAACTCTCTGTCCGGAGCAGTTTTGAAAGCTCGCTTAATGCCTTCGGCACCGCTGTTTTCGGATCTTCCGCTGCTTCATATTCAATCGCCACGTAGCCCTGGTAATTTGCCTCGCGGAAAATTTTAACCAGACGCTGAAAATCGGCTGGCTCTGTTTTTTTGCCTTTAGGGTGAACCTCTGTTTTGAATTGAACATTCACCGCATACGGAGCGCACTTGGCAATGTCGGCGTATGGATCAGCCGTGTGAAAATTCGCCGTGTCCAGGTTGATTCCCAGCCATGGGCTTTCAACAGAGTGGATAATATCGAGCAGGGTTTCCGGTTCGGCGACGATTCCGCCATGGTTTTCAATCCCGAGGAAAACCCCTTTATCAGCCGCGTATTCGCAGCACTCTTTCAAGGTTTCAATGCAATTCTTTTTTGCCTCTTCGGCGCTCTGTCCTTTTTCCAGCGTTCCTGCAAATACCCGGATGTGCGGCAATCCCATCAATGCCGCGCGATCAATCCATTGTTTTGCGTTCGAAATTTCGTGCTGACGCTTTTCACCTGCCGGCGGTGTAAAAGTATTTCCGATGGCCGTGCCGCTCAGGGAAATTCCACGCATGAAAGCGTGATGTTTAATCTTCAGCATGTATTCGCGCGTCAGGTCGGCAGGAAAATAGTAAGAGGTTAGTTCCGCGCCATCACACCCATGGTCAGCACAATAATCAATGAATTGGAACATATCTATCTGTTCCGATTCTGGTGCAATTTTCGTGCGCTTATGGCTCGCAGTTTTGAAGTAATCACGAAAAGAATACGCCGCAAGGCTCAACTTCAGGCGCGCAGAACCTTTACGATGGAAGGGTTCCACCGCTTGAGTGGTCAATGCACCGCGGAATAATCCGCCGAGGACGAGTGAACTGCCCAAAATTCCAAATCCTCTCCTGCTGATCTTGTGTGACATGCCGCGAGATTAACGCCGCTGTCAAATGCCTTACAAATAAAAAGAAAACCTGAAACGCATATGGCCATTTGACTGCCGCTGGAGATGATTGACCCACAGTTCTGGGAGAGGTCAGGCGCCTTGCCCGGACGTAGCGCAGACGTCCCCGTCTGCGGGTTCCAAGGCGTTCCTCCTTGAGTTCATTTCTACACAAGTCCTCGATTCATCCTTATCTTCAGTCATCTGCTTCTCCTTGACTTGCTCAATCCTTCCAAGAGTATCGCGGCATGCCGGGATTGTTTACGATCCAATGTGACTTTCATTACGAAATCCTCCGCAAAATTTCGGAGGGTGGGATGGGCATTGTTTATGAAGCGGAGCAGCGCGGCGCACGCGGTTTCGCGAAGCGGGTCGCCATCAAGGTGGTTCGCCAGAACTTCGCGAACCAGCCCGTTTTCATCGAAAATTTCATTGGTGAAGCCAAGCTGGTTGCCGATTTGATTCACACCAACATCGTGCAGACGTATCATTTGGGAGAGGCGCGCGGGATATACTTTATCGCAATGGAGTACATCCGGGGGGTGAACCTGGAACAATTCTCCCATCAGCTTTCCGATAAACGCAGGGCTCTGCCAGTCGAGTTGGCGGTTTTTATCACGAGCCGTGTGGCGCGGGGGCTGGCTTACGCCCATGCAAAGTTGGACAAAGACGATAAACCGCTCGGCATTGTGCACCGCGATGTGAGTTTCAAAAACATCATGATTGCTTTCGAAGGGGATGTGAAGCTGAGCGATTTCGGGATCGCGAAAGCTCGCGGGTTTCTGCAGGACAACGAAGGGGAGGTTGTTGCGGGGAAAGCCGATTACATGAGCCCCGAGCAGGCTGACTTTCAGATCACCGATCGCCGTTCGGATATCTTTTCTGCCGGTATTATTTTGGCCCACCTGCTGCTCGGCAGCAATATGTTCAAGGGGCGTTCACCCGAGGAATCGCGCAAGCGCGTCATCCAAATGCAAATCCCGGATTTCACGAAAGTCGATGCGCGAATTGACGCTCGTTTAAACGAGATTCTCCACCGCACCCTTGCCCGGAAAGTGGATGAAAGGTATCCTAACGCAGACGAGCTGCTGTACGATCTGGAGCATTATATTTATCATAAAGGATACGGGCCTACGAACGAAACTCTGGGTCGCTTTATTCGCGAATTGTTTGGTGAAAGAAACAGTGCCGCGCCGCCTGTAAAAGGCGGAACCGACATCCTCGAACGCACAGCACGCATCGCCGTAACAACAGCGTGATGAAGAATAACCGGGACTCGAGAAAGGTTAAAGTTGGATTGATCCAGGCGAAAGTCCTGCCCGATCCAGAGGAGAATTTGAAGAAAACGCTCGCCATGGCTGAAGAAGCTGTGGGCAAGGGAGCGCAAATCATCTGCACCCAGGAACTCTTTCGGTCGTTCTATTTTTGCCAGGAGGAAAATCACGAGAATTTCAAATTGTCGGAGCCAATTCCCGGCCCGTCAACGCAGGCTTTTCACAAGTTCGCGAAGAAACCAAACGTTGTCATCATTGCCTCGCTTTTCGAAAACC
>JBQCGE010000602.1:0-2883 GCA_051955955.1 Verrucomicrobiota bacterium | reverse complement strand
GCCTCGAGCCGGGGTGAACTTGATCGCGTTAAACATCAGGTTCAGAAGGATTTTTTCCCATTTGTCGCGATCTGCCAAAACATTGCCAACGTCGTGCCCAATGTAAGAACGTACCTCGATGCGTTTATCCATTGCGACGTTCTTGATCGATTGAATCAACCCGCCAATGAATGCCTCCACGTTCAGCGGTTCCTGCTTCACCTGCATGCGCCCGGATTCGAGGCGACCCAGGTCGAGCAAGTCGTTAATCAGTTTGAGCAGCCGCATTCCGTTTGCCTGCATCGTTGTAATCAATTCCACTTTATCCGGAGGAAGGGAGCGGCGGGCAAATGGGGCGAGTGATTCCAGCGGAGCCAGGAGCAAGGTCAGTGGGGTGCGAAGCTCATGGCTGATATTGGCAAAGAAACGGCTCTTGACCTGGTCGATTTCCTGGAGCTTGCGGTGGTTCTGCTCGATCTCTTTTTTGCTTTTATCCAGTTCAAAAAGGAGTGCGTATTCACGATAGCGAAGACGAAAATGGTAACCACTGCCGGCAACCACGATAATCCCGGTCAAAATCAGAAAATATAAGTTATTGGCAAAATCGCCCCTGTGTTCTTTCAGGAAATAGGGATCATTTCCAAAACAGGCAACCATGTACATGGCCAGCACCGCCGCGGTGGCCGTGAGACTTTCGCGAACGGTCCAGTGCAGGATAAACCCCACAACGAGCAGCACGAGATTTAAACCCGCATAGTACTTGGATGCGGCCCCATCCGTAGCGAGTACCATCCACGAAATAAAAAAAGCGGGAAACATCGCGAGCAGAACACCAAGAAAACGATGTTTTTTCCGGCCGGCCTGGCTGCGAACATAAATCCAGAAGAGCCCAATCAGGGCGGAACAGGCAAGGCGCAGTTCCAGGAAAAATGTGACTCGGGAAGGATAAACAAAAAAATCAAGAATCGCTCCCGCAGGCATCAGGATCATGCCAAGGAGACAACCCAATTGGATATTGTTGATCGTTACTTCCTGGTCGTAAGACCTGAAGCTCTTTTCTAGATCAGCATTGACCTGGAGGTCATTTGGCATTGGCGGGCTTTCGTACTTCGATGAAGATATTTACCCCGGTATCTTCATGCGTGACACTGAATGTGCCAGGAGGTGCCTTCTCCGGATTTAACGCGGCGAGCTGTTCCTGGTTTCGGCAGATCAAGTGCCATTCCAAAATGAATTCCATCGAATGCCGAAATGGCTTCGAGGCATCGACGTTCGTTGCAATCAGCAAACCGCCGGGAGCGAGCAGGTCATAAAAAATATTCATGAGCCGTTTGCAAATTCGATCCGACATATAATCGAACAAACCGGCGCAATACACAAAATCATAAGTTCCAGGCTGCATTTCCGGCCCGGGCCTCGCAGCTTCCTTAAGAATCTGGTGAACCGATTTCTTATAAAAATTCAATTCTGTCTGGCGATGGCGGGTTGACTTGACTTCCTGCAATGTGCGACTGGCATGTTCGATCGTCTCATCATTAAAATCGAGCAAAGTAAAAGCCGCATGATCTGAGAGATCGGAATTTTTCATGAAATCCTGAATCTCTTTTGCGGGGCCGCAGCCCAGATTAAACATCTTCGCTTTGCGTCCCGTGCGCCAGACTCGCTGCGTTTCTTCGCCCAGCCTGCGCACCAAGTACTTAATCCGATTGCGGTGCGCTTCCGCGGGCGGGTTCTTGAGAAAGCAGACGTTTACGATTTTCGCGAACAACGAAGCGCCCTCATAAGGTTCGCGCAAAATCATATTCACCATTTCATAGTCCCCCGCATATCCAAGTGGTTTATGATACGTGCGATAGACGAATGGGGAACACAGCACGAGCGGGTGCAGAAGACGGCGCGCGAACGCGCGGTGAACTCCGCGAAACTCATCCTCCACTTTATCGCTGACTTCATCAAAGCGGGAAAACCAGGAACCAATCGTGGGCAGGATCGGATCCTGCAGTTCAGAGATGACCGATTTTTCAATGGTATCGCGGTCCCCGGAAGGTTCGGACCGTATCCCGAGTTCCACCTGTTCCAGCCAGCGGCGGAGGTCGAGCAGGAGCGTTTGCAGATCCGCCACTGCCGCCTTGAAGGTGGGGAGGATTCGCTCAATTTTCTGCCATTCCTTAACGAATTGAGCAAATTCATCCTTGAGGCGGTTTGGCGAGTTAACACTGCTGAAGAGATCGATATCCAGCCACGAATCATCAAGCGTGGCTTCGCAGATCAGCATGATACCGGTGTTCACCACATTGGAAATGACCGCGCGTCCCGAATACATGACGCGGTCATTGATGATGATCTTGAAGTCGGAGAGAACTTCCGAGAGTTGGAGGATGCTGTAGGGATTATAAACTTCGAAGACTGCCAGGTATCGGGTGAGCCTCAGAACGCCCGCTCGAACCTCAATCCCCTGGCTGTTCCTGGCTAAAATAAAACTGTCCGTCGCGCCCGATGACGCGGTTATGATTTTGTTCTCCATTTCAGATCTCGAGTCCGAGCGATCTATTCCTGCTGGCTTTGCCATGGACCGGGGCAAAGTAACTTCGATGTTTTATCGAAGGTTCCTCGTCCACCCCGGACGAATAGCCATAAAAATACCAGCGCATCCGTTTAACAGCAAATCGGCGTAACGGAGCTAAAATGAAGGAAAAAATGCTTTGTAAGCAACTGAAAAGAAGGAGTTTAGATTACTTGAATTCAAAAATAAGCAGTTTGGGTGGCAAAAAATAATTTTTCGGAACAGGGCTGTTCGGTCCTATTCACCCTGAGTCATTCTACGGGAGACCCTTACAAAATTCAGAGGTTGGCGCCTTATGAGGAAGCCTGAGGAAGAAGAACGACTGCCCTCCACCGGATTAG
>JBQCGE010000601.1:0-2804 GCA_051955955.1 Verrucomicrobiota bacterium | reverse complement strand
GGTGGCTGGCGCGGTTTCCTCGATTACGCCAACGGCACCATCGGCGATTGGGGAGTTCATTGGATGGACCAGGTGCTTTGGTGGACCGAAGAAAAGTATCCCAAGCGAATTTTTTGCAGCGGTGGACGGCCCGTCAGCGGTGAACCGGTTTTAACCGAGAAGGAACAAACCAGCGACGCTCCGGACCACCTCGTCGCTGTTTATGAATTCGAGAATTTCACCTGCACCTGGGAACATCGCCACTTCGCGGGAAACAATACCGAAAAACACAGTATCGGTGCGTATTTCTACGGAACCAATGGCATCCTTCACATCGGATGGAGGGATGGATGGACCTTCTATCCCACTCGGGATCGCGATAAAACCATTCACGAACCCTCCCAACTTCAGGAACCGGACGGCCACAACCTCGCCCTGCTTTGGGCAAATTTCATTGGTGCCATTGAAAAGAAAAATGCTCCCGCCGCCGGAATTGAATCTGCCCACCGCGCCTCGGTCATGCCATTGCTCGGCATTATTTCCTGGCGGCTGGGCCGCAGCATCGAGTGGGATGGGGAAAAGGAAACCATTGTCAACGACCCGAAGGGCTCCGCCCTTCTCAGTCGGCCTTACCGTTCTCCATGGGTTTACCCAACGGTGTAAATTTAGCCTTTTGCACGATGATACTACTGCCCGGCGCACAATCCCACAACCTGCAGTGAATCATTAATGCCCGTCTGGGTGAGGTCAGGCACCTCGTCTGAACCGTTCGGGCACCCCGCCCAACGTAGCGCGAACGTCCCCGTCTGCGGGTCCAAGGCGTCCCGCCTTGCTTCAGTGGAGCATCACTCCCGTCGAGCTTTTTCGAGAACCAACCTTCCTCTCCCTGCTCCCTTGGTAGGTGCCACTGTTCTCTGGTGAACTTTTTTCCTTTGCATTTCCATTGAACGCCTTCAATACAGGAAAATGCAATCGAATGCTTCTCACGTGTAGCCTGTGATTGGAGTAATAACCGAGCACCGTGACAATATCTCCCGGCAGTAACTCCCGAACGCTAACTATCCGGTTGCAACGGTAAACGGGCGTGCCTGTTTCAACCCTCCATCGCTCTTCTTCGCTGAACCCTTTGACGAATAGATTCCCGCGGTCACTTTCAATCCTGGTAATACGCCCGTGCATCGAGACGCAATGATTCGCCGGAATCGTTGGAGGCAGAGCAATGTTTTCCATGCGAAAGCTGTTAGCGCCTGCCGTGCCAGCTTCGCCCTGGCTACCAATGTGGAAAATAGGCCCATTCTCGCTCAAAAAAGTTTAGGATCAGCCTTCCTCCTGGCTACAAGGTAGCCAAACTGGTTAGCTTCTGACCTCCTGCGATAACCTCTTTTCAGAAAATTCATTGTTTGGGAACTGACAAATGAAATTTCTTACATTATTTTCTGCCCACGCATTGTCTGCCCGATCCTGTTTACGGGATTGCTGCATTGTGAAACCGTTAAGCACTTGAAGGAAATGGTGAAAAAATCAACCTGGCTGCTAATTGCTTCCCTGCTCTGCTCCACCGCTTTTTGCGATGAACTCATTTCCTACGGCTCTGCGTGGAAGTACATGCTCGGAACCACGGAAGCCTCCTCTCCCGATACCGCTGCATGGCGTCAAAATGCCTTTGATGACAGTTTATGGAGCAGCGGCACAACTCCCATTGGGTATACAACCAATCCTAATAATCCAGCAGAGAGTAGCATTGTAACGGCTCTGCCGACCTCCAGCGAAGGCAATTATTTGAGCGTATTTCTCCGCCGCGATTTTGTGGTTCAGAACCCAGCCCGGATTTCAAAGCTAACGTTAAATGTGAATGTTGATGATGGTTACATCGCATGGATCAACGGCGTTGAAGTAGCCCGCTACAACTTGCCCGATGGCGAACCCACTTACGATTCCATTGCCACCACCCCGGCCGAACCACCCGTGCTAAGGTCCGACGTGCTTCCTGCCAGTGCCATTTCCGCTTTGGTTTCCGGCTCGAACGTTCTCGCTATCCAGCTTTTTAACGTCAATCGCACCAGTTCGGATCTTTTGCTCGACGCCTCCCTGCTTTCTGATGCGGATGAAACCCCTCCATTTATTGCGGGTGCATCTCCCACTCCTGGCGCAAAAATTCCTGAATTAACAACTATTGAAGTAAATTTCAATGAACCTGTCACAGGGGTTACCGAGGCCTCACTTTTGATCAATGATCTTGCCGCAACTTCTGTGCAGGTCGTGTCTCCCTTGGATTACGTTTTTACCTTTACTCAGCCTCCTAATGGACCAGTTCATGTCTCATGGTCGAATCGAAATGGAATAGCGGACCTCGCTGGCAATCCATTTTCCGGCACGAATTGGGATTATACTCTCGATACTTCCATCCCACCGCCTCGCCCGCTGATTTCTGAGTTCCTGGCGGGCAATGACACCGGCATTCGTGACGAGGATGCCGACCGCTCTGACTGGATCGAACTCTATAACCCGACACTTCTTCCAGTTAACCTAGATGGATGGTACCTTACAGACAGCTCCAATAACCTGGCCAAATGGCGTTTTCCATCAGTCACTATCGACTCGCACAAATATTTATTGGTCTGGGCTTCCTCTAAAAACCGTACCAACGCCGCCGCACCGCTTCACACGAATTTTAAGCTGAGCAAGGATGGAAGTTTTCTTGGTCTTGTCGATCCTTCAACCAATCTGGTTTTTGCTTTCTCCCCCACCTACCCCCCTCAGCGTGATGATGTCTCTTATGGGGTTGATGTGAACAGTCCCGAGTTTGCGGGATATTATGCCGTGCC
>JBQCGE010000600.1:0-3501 GCA_051955955.1 Verrucomicrobiota bacterium | reverse complement strand
AGATCGTGGATGCGGGTGTAGGAATAGAAACCCAGGACGAGCAGGGCAAGCGCGAGGATGACATTGAGAGCGCTACGCATCATTGAAGTTTTATACCCGTGTTCGAGTCGGGTAAATACTAAATTTTATAAGCTGGATAAGGCTTTTGTGAGGGCAACAAATGTTTCAAGCGGCAAAGCTTCAGCGCGAATTTGGGGGGAGATGCCGAGCGATTCAAAAGCGGCATGTAAGCGTTCGGTCGGCCATTCGGTTTTCAGCAGCTTGAACATCATTTTGCGTCGTTCGCTGAAGGCGCGCTTTACGATTCGGAAAAATTTTGGGGTCAATTCCGGCGGGAGCAAGGGCTGGGTGCGCCGGTCGAGCCGGATGCAGGCAGAATCGACATCGGGCGGGGGAAAAAAGGAACCGGCAGGAATTTTGAACCATTCTTTGGGTTCATACTGCAACTGCACGAAAAGGGAGAGCTGGCCATAATCGTCATCGCCGGACTTCGCCATGAGCCGTGCGGCAACTTCGAGTTGGAGTGTGACTACGACGCGTTTGGGAGGGCTGGGCAGAAGCGCGAATTCAACGAGAATGGGAGAAGCGACGGAGTAGGGGAGATTCGCGACGAGCATCGAATCGGACCAATCGCGCCGGTCACGCTTCAGGAATTCCAAAGCGTCGGCATGGAGGAGTGTGAATGTTTTTGGGTCTGTAAAACGTTCGTTTAGGACGGTGACGAGTCGTTTATACTTTTCGATTGCGAAGACCGTTGCGCCGGCGTTCAACAATTCTTCCGTCAAAGGGCCGAGGCCGGGGCCGATTTCGAGCACCTGGTCGCCTGGTTGCAGATGGGCGAGGCGGACGATGCGTTCCAGTTGGTTTGTGTCGTGGAGGAAATTCTGGCCGAGGGATTTGGTCAGTTGAATTCCCCGGGTGCTGAGGAGGTCGCGCATTTCGGAGAGTTTCATGGCAGTTCCTCCTGCAGGGCCTGGACACTATGATCGAGTTGCGAGCGGGAAATGGTGAGTGGCGGAGTCCAGGAGATCACATTGGCATGTTCGCCTTCCGGCAGGAAAATAAATCCGCGATGCAGGAGGCGTTTAATGATGCCTAGCGAAATTTCGGTTGCTGGATTGCCTCGAGCGTCACGGAGTTCAATTCCTGCGATCAAGCCGAGTCCTCGCACTGTGATTTGGATTTTTCTGCTGGATTCAAGCTGATGCAAGCGGTGCAATAAATACGCTCCTTTCTGGCGGGAGGCAGTGATCAGATTGCGCGTGTGGAGTTCTTCGATCTGGGCAAGTGCCATTCGGCAGCCGACGGGATGACCGAGGTAGGTGCTGGTATGAATCGCTTCGCCGCTGGATGGAGGCCATGCCTTATCCATCAGATCGGCTTTGCCAATGCAGAGCGAGAGGGGAAATCCGCCGGTCAAAGCTTTTCCCAAACAGATCAGGTCAGGAACGACCTTTTCATGTTCGCAGGCGAACCATTCACCGGTCCGGCCAAAGCCGGTGTAAATTTCATCCAGCACGAGCAAGGTTTGGCTTTCATCGCAAATCGTTCGAAGCATCTGGAGAAAGCCGCGCGGTGGAACATTTAATCCGCCGCGAGCCTGAACGGGTTCGACGAGGATTGCGCCAATCTGCTTTTTCTTTAGCAGCCGGATAATTTGCTGTTGGAGGTTGGGTAACTCTTCGAGTGATTTTGGAAACGGGACAAAATCAGTAAATTCGCGAAGCTGAGTGCGAAACGGATTTTTGAAATGCTCGCGATGCGTGACGTTCAGCGCGCCGTAACCCAGGCCGTGATAGCTCCCTTCAAAAGCCAGCACGCGAGACTTGCCGGTTTTCAGCAGGGCGGTTTTTAGGGCGGCTTCGACCGACTCGAACCCGGAGTTGGTGAAGATACATTTGCCCCTGCCAGCGCCCCAACGTGGGAAGGTCAGTTCGCTCAAGCGACAGGCGAGTTCGGCTTTTGCGCGATGTGGATGGACGTCGCCCATGGCGTGCAGAAGTTGGTCCATCTGAGATTTGGCGGCGGCGATGACGCGCGGGTTGGCATGGCCAGCAGCGGCGACCCCGAACGCGGCAGTGAGGTCGAGATATTTGCGTCCTGATTCGTCCCAGACGTGAACGCCCCTGGCTCGTTTCCAAACAATCGGCCATGAGCCATCCGGGTCAATGTAGGTGACATTCCGGGATTCATAATCCCGCAGCAGTTCGAGAGTCCCACGCCGTCCCATCACACGCCTCTTTGTTCGGGAGCCCAGATGAATTTGTGCATTTGAAGCTGGAACCGGACCGGGAGGGCATCCGCAATAATTCGTTCCACCAGTTCCAGCCGGCTGATGGCAGTCTGGCCTTCAGGCACTTTTTTGAGTGAAGGATGTTGCTGCTCGGGATTCAAGGGGGACACCCATGAAAACAATACGGCGCATCGCTCAGCCAGTGAGTGCTGTGTGAGTTGTTCCTTTGCCCAGGTGTAATCCTGTTCCGTGCCGATGACAAACTTCACTTCGTCGGTTGATTTGAGATGTGAGATGTTTTCGACGCGGTTGCGGGCGCTCTCGCCGCTGCTCGGGCATTTCATGTCCATGATGCGGTGAACACGCGGATCGACCGTGCTGATGTCGATGGCTCCGCTGGTTTCGACCAGAACGGTGTAGCCCTGATCGCAAAGCATTTTCATCAGCACGAATGTTCCTTTTTGGAGCAAGGGTTCGCCGCCCGTGAATTCGACCAGCGGCAGTTGCGGCAGTTTGTGTGGCGCATTCGCGTTTCTGTAAGGAGCGGCGAGTGAATCGACTTTTTGCAGCACGGTGTCCAAATCCATTCGGCTGCCTTCGGTGAATGCGTAAGCGGTGTCGCAGTAGGAGCAGCGGAGATTGCATCCGGTCATGCGGACAAAAATACACGGGAGCCCCGCAAAGGTGCTTTCACCCTGGAGACTGAGGTAAACTTCATTGACCACCACGCTTTCGGCCATCGGCGCAATTTAGAAGCGTGGGGCCATGAAGTAAAATGCAAGTCGCGGCGAAGGCTTTGGACCTTTCGCCGGACCTGCGAGTTTAATGGCGGACATCCACCAGGCCGGCATCGATGTATTGACCGCCGGTGGTTTGGTGGCAGTGAATGCTAATGACGTTCTTCCCGCGGCGAATTGCCTTAGCGGCTTTTTCGGTGAGCGGGAAGGGTTCGTAGGTGCTGGTGTAACCGTTCACCTTCAGGACCTGTTGGCCATTGATGTAGACGGTCGCATCTTCATCGTGATGGATGATCAGTTCGGGGCTGGAAAGCTTTTCAGAGACGGTGAACTCTTTGCGAATCCAGATATCCGAGCTGTTCCATTCCGTGCCAACGATCGCGCCGGGAGTGCTGCTCGTGCCAAAACCCCCTTCGCCGCGTTTCCAGTTCGATGCCTTGAACTGCGGTTTGAACCAATCCTCGCCGGGATTGTTGGTGGTGTATGTCCACTCGGTTTTTTCTTTTTGCGCGGTGGGCAGGATAACCGCAG
>JBQCGE010000599.1:0-6134 GCA_051955955.1 Verrucomicrobiota bacterium | reverse complement strand
CCATGACTTCCTCTTGAAGGGAGACGTGTTCACCTCGGACTTCATCCAAATGTGGATCAGCCACAAACGGAAAGAACACGATGCTTTGCGTCTGCGCCCGCATCCATACGAATTCTTCCTCTACTATGATGTGTAATTAATTTGTTCCCGGATTCAGGTGAACAATGCACCGGGTGGCGTGATCGCACGATTGCGCCACCTGTTTTTTTGACATCAGCTTAACCCAAATTCCCGGATCGATTGGCGAAGCATTTGGTCAATCCCGGCATCGAGGTCACCAAGGCAGACAAGCCGCTCGCTCATGTCATTTAAGGCTTCCCGCGCGGTTTGAAAGCGTTCGGCCAGTATGGCGTAAATGCTTTCGAGCTCATAACGCGCGGCCAGTCGGTGATCACTCGCAATTCGAAAATTCGATTGGCCAAGCGCCTCGTAATACCGCAGGCCCGGAAAACCTTTCTTCTCGGCACGGTAGCGAATCCGGTTTGGAAAGACTCCCGAAAGAAAGAGCGATTGATTTCCGATATGAGCACGCAGATAGAAGGCTGTGCGCTCATCGGCTTCCTGCAAGGCCCCCAGCATCTCGAAAAAATAATCGAGCGAATTTTGCTGTCCCGGAACTCGGCAGGCACTCCGTTCACTTTGCGAAAATTGGGTGAGCAATTCCGCAATGTAATCCGCCACGTCGCGATCGTGAATATCCGCTTTCCGGAAAACATTGCGGACCATTACATAAAAATAAAAACGATTGGAAACGCGCAAACAGCCGCGATTCTCAAGCAAAGCGTGAAATAGCTGCTCATCATCGAGGATCATGTCGCGGCTCTCCTCATCGCTGAGCAACTCGATAAGCACGTGATGGTCCGGGCTGCGCCGGTCGAGTATATTCGCTATAAAATCGAGGTCATCCGCAGTGAATTGAATTCGGCAATTTGGTTTTATTAAGAGCATAACGATTCAGGTTCATGGTTGATCGATTCTGGGAATTTCTCCTGCTCACAGTTAAAATGTTTGATTGGAATAGCTTTGGTATTTCAGAACAAACGGCGCGAGACGACCGCGGAAGAGGTCCAGTTGGTTTTTGTTCACAATTGAACATAGTACCTTCAGGTTTATCGGCAACCGCAAGCAGCAGCCTAAAAGATTCTCAGCACAAAACGTTCCGATCTTCATGCGTTGAGCTGAGATGGCTTCATGCAATCCCTGAACCTGGGAGCGAGTGGAAATTTCTTTCAAAGTTGTAATGGCACGCCATTTGCACTGCGAGTGAATTGCGAGCAAATTGTGGGAGTAAAATGAACGGAATGTTTGCCATTTTTATTGGAGATCCAACCTACTACCTGTTTCTTTTGCCAGGTTTGCTCCTGGGCATTTTTGCCCAGATGCGCCTCACCTCTACTTACGCAAAATACCATAACACTGGCCTGGATTCCGGGATGACCGGCGCCGAAGCGGCACGGACGATTCTGGATCGTGCGGGGCTTCAGAATGTCGGGATCAATGTCGTACAGGGGCATCTTACGGACCACTACGATCCCACGAAAAAGGAGCTTTTCCTGTCGCAGGACAACTATTACGGGCGCAGCATTAGCGCGGTGGGAGTTGCTGCGCATGAAGCCGGCCATGCACTCCAACACAAGGCGGCTTATGCCCCGTTGCATATTCGGATGGCGATGGTGCCAGTGACGAATATCGCGACCCAGGCTTCCATGTTTATTTTCTTCATCGGGATTTTCATGGGATTGGTTAAAATGGCTCTGCTTGCGGTGGCGGTTTACGGAATTGTGGCGCTGTTCCAACTCGTCACCTTGCCGGTGGAATACGACGCAAGCCGCCGGGCGAAGCAGCAGTTATTGCAAACCGGTGTAGTGAACCAGACTGAGGCAAGAGCGGTTGGAAGCGTGCTCAATGCCGCTGCACTGACATATGTCGCGGCGCTGGTTTCGGCAGTGGTTACGCTACTCTATTGGCTGAGCATTGTGAACCGCAGCAATAATCGGAATTAGGATCTTGGATTCAATTGCTCCAAGCTGCGGGACGGAGCCTTGGCGATACGTTTAGCTGAAACCGGGGCTGGTCAAAAGCAAGGGGTTGAACTGCGTACTCGCCAACCATTTCCATCAACATCTTGGCGTTCTCAGGTGCGCGCACGTTGATGTCGTTGTTGAAGTAGATGTAAAGCGTCCTGCCTGCATGAGCTTGCTCCCGAATAAACTCAGCCCAGGGTTCAAGCTCTCCACGCGTGTAATCATGAGCCGCACCACCTTCGAGCCCGTGAAAGCGGATGTAAATAAAATCAGTCGTGACGCTTAGGTTCATCGGCATGCCGCCCGAACTGAGGGCAACGTGCGCTATATGGTGTTTCCGCAGAATCGCAAACACCTCTTCCGTGTACCAGGAAGGATGTCGGAACTCGATCGCGTGACGGTACTCCTTCGGTAGTTGGCCTAGAAAATCATCAATTCGAGGTGGGTCGAACTTGAGCCGTCCGGGCAGTTGCCAGAGGAAACAACAAACCTTCGATTCCATCGGTTTGATCCGGTCAAAAAACTTTTCCAACGCGCCGTCGAGGTTCACCAATTTTTTCATGTGCGTGATGAACCGGCTCCCCTTCACAGCGTAAACAAACTCCTCATTCACGCGGTCGTTCCACCCCTGCACCATTGCGAGTGACGGCAGGCGATAGAAGGTGGCGTTGATTTCTACCGTTGGGAATTCTGTGGTGTAGAACTCCAGTTGGCGCTTTTTTGGCGTATCACCGTAAAACGTTTTATCCCACGATTTGTAGGAATAACCGCTCGTTCCAATGTATGCGCGCCCTTTCATCAATATTCCGGCGGAGAATAGGTGTTGAAAGTAATGACTCTTTTTTGAGAAGCATTGGTGAATCTGTGGGGGACACCAGCCGGGATCACGACCACGTCCCATTCACGCATGGTCTTCTTTTCGCCGTGGATCTCAGCCTGAACTTCTCCTTCCAGGACGAGGAGCACCTGCTCGCTATTCTCATGTGCCTCCGGTTTGTCTCCACTGCTTTGGCCCGGATTCAAAGTCATCACGGCTGTTTGCGTCTTGTCGCTCGTCTGCAAAACCGAAAACCAATCCTTTGCTTCGCCCAGGTTTTTCAAATTCATAATTCCCCCTCAAGAAAAGGTAAGTTCAGAAGTGAAAAGCTCAATGCCGCGCGACCATGAATCCCGGGTAGGACAATAGACCGAAGAAAAAAGGCGCGACAAACTTGAGGCGGACGAACACGGAAGAACGTATTGTCAGCGCTGTTTGGTTTTAGTGGAAATAAAAATGCTCCGGCACCAATGGCGATGGCCGGAGCTTTTGAATGAGTTTAGGAGGATTAACGTCCAGTCATGGCTCGACCGAGTACCTGATAGCTTTCCCGAGCGCGGGCATCTGTTTCGGCTTTCTGGCGCAACAGTTCGGAAGTTTGATGAAGACTTTGTTGATATAGACGTTCATCCTGGTCAGATTTGGGGATTTCCTTTAACGTCATCAAAGTCGAAACAGCAGAATCATACTGCTGTGCTTGAACATTCTTAGTCACTTGATTCAAATCCGCGGCGATCTGCGCATTTCCCTTGGCAGGCCTTGCACCTGGTGCACCGTCAACAGATGACGCCGCAGTTTCATCAGCTGCGGGTTCCTTTTTAGAACAAGCGACGAACAGTGCCGGAATCAAAAGCATTAATGCCCAGTGTTTCATGTAGTAAATATTTTTATTTAAACCCAGGTCCACAGTAGAGTTCATTCGGGCGACGCACGCCCCCCGCCTTGCGCAATTCGCCGAACTTTTTCCATTTGATGAATTCGGCACTTGCACCAAATCGACCTAAAATCGCACCACCTCCGACGGGCCGAGTTGGATCCTTGGGCGTGCCACCCGCATGGCGTTGTGAAACGCCCTCATTTTCATTACCGGGATTATTGCCTGCATCATTAAAGTTAAACGGGAGTGTTTCATCCGCTTCCCATAATAACATGTCGCTCCCGCTGAAAGAGGAGAGCTTGTAAGTTCCACCTTTTGCTGCAGTTGAGATTTCGTTGCCACCATATCCAGATACCGCGCCGTTCCATGTGTAAGATGTCAATTTGCACTGGCGATCACGGTACCAGGTTCGATAAATGCCACCGCCCCTTTGAGTCACATCCTTCGGGCATTCAAGCACCTTGGGATCTGAAAGAAATTTGCCTAATAATCCAACTTTAAACCACTCAATCTGGTTGGTGTTATTATATTTGCCGGCGGCGTTAGGAATTCTGGCAGGCAGGTTTGGAAAACGATTTGCGCCATCGGCTGTTCCCGCGTTTGCAGTAGACCTTTTATTATAGCCAGCGTAGGCCCAGCAATCGGGACCAGGATTATCCGCAATACTACCCCATCCTGGATGTGGCATTGAATCGTTGTTATCGTTCACATAGATATTCATCGCCACCATGATCTGTTTCACGTTGTTTAGATCGATGGTGCTCTGCGCCTTGTCCTTTGCTTTTGAGAGCGCTGGGAGAAGCATTCCGGCAAGGATCGCGATGATCGCAATGACAACGAGCAACTCGATGAGCGTGAAGCCCGCCTTCCCGGTTGTTCGCGCACCAGAAGCCGCGGTGATTCGTTTCATAGGTAATTAAGTTTGGGTTTAAGGCATCGTAGGAAGAAGATGCATATTCGTCAATATGGGCGTTTGGATGCACATCCCTTGCGTGAACTGGCTGGAAAAGTTCCTGTCCTGCTCGCTACATCCCAATGTCGACGCCCTTGGGATGAGTTTCGACCCGACAGAAAATGAATGTTTATCTTCGCACATGCATCTGTTATTGATAGACCAATGATCCACCGGCTTGCAGCGTTCCTCGGATGCCTTTTCTTTCTGCATTTTGCAGCCGTTGAGTCTCATTCCGCAGAGGGGAAAATCGATTTCAATCTTCAGATTCGCCCGCTTCTATCAGACCGCTGCTGGAAATGCCATGGGCCGGATGAAAAAGCACGAAGGGCGAAGCTCCGGCTGGACACTCCCGACGGAGCCCATGGGAAAACAAAAAGCGGAATGATCATCGCGCCCGGCAAACCGGAGCAAAGCGAGCTTTACCGGCGCATCATCAGTTCTGACCCCGACGAAAAAATGCCGCCACCGGATTCAAATCTTTCGCTTACCCCCGCCGAAATTCATTTGCTCACAGAATGGATTAAACAAGGGGCGGAGTGGGAAAGACACTGGGCCTTTGTTCCTCCCAAAGCAGTTCGGCCACCAGAAGTGAAAGAAAAAAACTGGGCTTTGAACGATATTGATCGATTCATTCTCGCGCGCCTTGAAAAAGAGGGTTTAACGCCTGCGCCACAAGCCACCCGTGAGCAGTGGCTGCGCCGAGTAACATTTGATCTGACCGGCCTGCCACCAACGCTGTCTGAATTGGACGCGTTTCTGGCTGACAAATCTGACTCCGCGCAGGCAAAGATTGTAGATCGGCTGCTGAACTCGAAGGAGTATGGCGAGAGAATGGCGGTGGATTGGCTCGACCTGGCGCGTTATTCAGACACTCATGGCTATCAGGCAGACCGTTACCGGGCGATGTGGCCCTGGCGAGACTGGGTGATCAAAGCTTTCAATGAAAATCTGCCTTATGACCAGTTCGGCACATGGCAACTCGCTGGTGACCTACTCCCCCACCCCAGCCAGGAGCAGGTCCTGGCCACAGCTTTCAACCGACTTCATATGCAAACGGAGGAAGGTGGCAGTGTTGAGGAGGAATTCAGGACGGCATACGTGGTGGACCGGGTGGATACGATGGGAACAACTTTCCTGGCGATGACCTTTGAATGTTCACGATGTCATGACCATAAATTCGATCCGATCAAACAGAAGGAATTTTACCAGCTCTTTTCGTTCTTCAACAACATCGATGAATCAGGACAAACGTCGTACTTCACGGATTCTATGCCAGTGCCGACTCTGTTGTTATCCACGCCTGGCCAGGATCAACAACTCGATGCTTTGAAAAGCCGGATCGAGGAAAGTGAAGCGGCGGCCAGTGGATTTCGAAAACAAACGCGCGGGGCCTTTGAAGAGTGGCTCGAAAGTCGCCCGAAAGCCCCTGAGATCAAAGGAATGATCGCTTCGATTGCTTTT
>JBQCGE010000598.1:0-4704 GCA_051955955.1 Verrucomicrobiota bacterium | reverse complement strand
GGCCAGGAAAGAAAACCACGTTTCTGTAGCCCCGCTCTTTGGCCGCCCGCGCTACGGATGCCATTGATGAGCCAGATTGCCCGGGCCCTTCGTCCACGATGATCACCGCGCCAAACTCCCCCAAATGGTCGGGCAATATTGTTTCCCGGTTGTAGGCATGACCTGTCGGGCGGATGGTAATCCGCTTTGAATACAGTCCATGATGTCTCAAGATCGAGTGAACAATCGCCGAAAGAGAAGTGCCAATGCTTCGAATGCCAATCACCAAAACGGATTCAGAATCATCTTTCGCCAGCCAACGCTCAGCAGAGCTGATATATTGCTCCGGATATAAAGCGTAGAATGCATATCCCTCCGGAATCTTAACACGAATGCGAAGCCCCTCGGGAGCCTCCATCCCGATGCGTAAGCGGTTTTCTAATTCACGACGAGTTCTCTCCGGCGAGTTCCCATAATAAATATTCAGGAACAGGTCTGCCGCCAAATCAGTCCATTCTTCCACCGTGGCACTCTGCACCCCCGCATCCGCCAGCCCTTGCTCCAATCCACCCAACGCAATGAGTAGATTTCGGGCATCAGTTAAATCACTCAACTTGCCTTGATCGAAAATTCCGCGAATCTTTTCCAACGCAAGGCGCGCCTCAATTTCAAACTCCGGGTCACCGTAAAGCAGCATTCAATCTATTGCTGCGGATGGCCTACATTGTTCGAGTTCACCGTCGGCGAAGTGCTGCCCGTCCCGGCTGGCGGAACTCCCGGCGTGCTATTCTCCGTTTTGTTTGTTTCTCCTTCAGCAGCCCGCTCCTGCGTGATCGCCGCTCCATGCGCCGTTGCAGTCCCAGCAGTTCCATCACCAGCCGTGATGCTGTGTGCCACGGGCGATTGAATGCCCGCATTGGTTGAGCTATTCAAATTCGTCGATGAACCGCTTCCCGTTTCTGCTGCTTCCGGTGTGCTTGAAGGGTTGGAACTGTTGTTTTTCGAGCACGCTGTGAGCAATCCAACCGCTGCGAACAAGGCAAAAAGTCTCATTTTCATGAATTTAATCTGCGGATTTCCGCGCCTTCGCGCCATGAGTCCAAACCCTTTTTCCCAGTACAGCTTTCCCCTGAGCCTCAATTCTCTCGCACAGGTGTGCTGCGCCGCTCACTTCCGCTTTTTGCAAGCAATTGTGAACCGCGCAATTTGATTCTTGGGAACTCTGAGTTTCCTGTTATAGTTCTGGCCGATCCTGCGGATTTAATTAAGCATCATGTCTCAAAAAACGCTCTTTATGCTGATCGCCGGGGCGGCCGTGATATTCCTCATTATTATCGCTGCCTCTCAATCCACTTTCGTCGTCGAACCAGGCCATCGCGGAGTCCGCGTAACCCTTGGCCAGGTTAGTTCCGTTTTTGAACCGGAAGGCTTCGGCTTCAAAGCGCCGTTCATCAGCGCAGTCGAGCAAATCCCCATCCGCCAGCAGACTCGCGAACTGGACGCGAATTGTTATTCCTCCGACCTTCAGCAGGTAAAAGCGCGCGTTCGCGTTTTATACCGCATCCCGCAGGAATCCGTCGTCACGATTTTCCAGGATTATTATGGCGATCCATTCACCGCTCTGATTGCTCCTCGCGTGCAGGAAGCGCTCAAGGAAGTTACGGCCATGAAGACCGCCGAGGTCATCGTGCAAAAACGTGAAATCGTCAAAACAAGCACACTTGAAATTACCCAGCAGAAGGTCGGGCCTATCCTCAAGATCGAAGACCTCGTCATTGAAGATATTGTTCTCTCGCCGCAACTCGAAGCCGCGATTGAACTGAAAATGGTCCAGGAACAGGAAGCGAATAAAGCGAAGTTCGTCCAACAAAAAACCACCATTGATGCGCAAACCGCCGTCATTCGTGCGCAGGGCGAGGCCCAATCGATTCAATTGCGCGGTGCTGCTCTGCGCAAAAGTCCTTCGCTGATTCAACTTGAGGCAGTTCAAAAATGGGATGGCCGCGCCCCGCTCGTTCTCGGCGGTGACATTCGCAGTGCCGACATGATCCTCCCTTTGCAAAGCCACACTTTGGCAACCAACTCTCTTGAACTCTCACACCCATGAAGTACGCCAACTCTCCAAATTCATTTCGTCCGCCTCACATGCCGCAACTGCCACTCGCGCGCCTCATCGGCATTGGGATTCTTGTGTTTGTGGGTGTGGTCCTCGCCTCCTCGACCACCTATGTGGTGCAGCCCGGCAATCGCGGCGTGAAGGTAATACTGGGAAAGGTTCAACCCGAATATCTCAAGCAGGGTCTTGGGTTTAAGTCGCCGTTCGTCACCCGTGTAGTCCAGGTGCCCATCCGGCAGCGAACGCAGCCGCTCAAGGCGGAGTGTTATTCCTCGGATCTCCAGCAGGTCAATGCGCAGCTGCAAATTCTTTACCGCATTCCCCAGCAATCCGTCGTGTCGATCTTTCAAAATTACGCTGGCGATCAATTCGATAGCCTCATCGCCCCGCGCGTGCAGGAAGCATTGAAAGAGGTTGCCGCCTTGCAAACAGCCGAAATGATCGTGACGAACCGTCTTCTCATTAAGAGCAAGTCCCTCGATCTCGCGCGCGCCAAAATTGGCACCAACTTCCTCGATCTCGTTGACCTTGTGATTGAGGAATTTTCACTTTCCAAAGAATTGGAAAACGCCATCGAACAAAAAATGGTCCAGGAACAGGAAGCCGCGAAAGCCAAGTTCACCCAGCGCAAAGCCGAAATTGAAGCCGAAACCGCGATCATCCAGGCCAAAGGTGAAGCCGACTCAATTCGCATCCGGGGTGAAGCGCTCGACCTGAATCCCTCCTTTATTGATCTGCAGATTCTTGAAAAATGGGATGGCAAATCACCCCTCGTCATTGGCGGTGATAACAGCAATCCCATCATGGTGCCGCTGAATAACCTGGAGAACGCCACAAGAAGATGAACAAACGCTATCGAGCTATCGTCGCCCTCCTGATCCTGCTCGCCGTCTGCGTTCTGCTCTTTTTATTGTTCCCTCCCGTGCTGGCTTTTGTCGAACTCGCCGCACGGGAGCTTCGCTATTTGTGGTGGCTCATTCTGCTCGTCGCCCTCGCCATCTGGCTCATCTGGGGGTTCAACCGTAAGCCAAAGTAATCCCGCATTATCATTTGCCCGCGGGCGTTCCCCTCATTATTTTTCGCTCGATGCGAATTTTGTCGGGAATACAACCTTCCGGTGCGCTGCACCTGGGCAACTACTTCGGGATGATGCTGCCTTCCATCCAATTGCAGGATCAGGGCGAGGCCTACTACTTCATTGCCAATTATCATTCCATGACGACCGTCTTCGACGCGGAAGCACGGCGGAAAAATACTCTGGATGTCGCGCTTGATTTCCTCGCGTGCGGTCTCGATCCGAAAAAATCGGTTTTCTTCCGGCAGTCAGATGTCCCCGGCGTTACGGAGCTTTCCTGGATGCTCACCAGCATTACCCCCATGGGCCTGCTGGAGCGTTGCCATAGTTATAAGGATAAACTCGCGCACGGCATCAGCCCGAATCACGGCCTCTTCGCCTATCCCGTCCTGATGGCCGCGGATATTTTGATTTACGACTCCAATGTCGTCCCGGTTGGGCGCGATCAGAAGCAGCATGTTGAAGTCACTCGCGACCTGGCGATCAAGTTCAACCAGGCTTATGGAGAAACATTCGTTGTCCCCGAACCGCGCATCCAGGAATCGGTCGCTGTCGTCCCCGGCACGGATGGGCAGAAAATGAGTAAGAGCTACGGAAATACCATCGAAATTTTTGGTGAGGAAAAAGCAACCCGCAAAAAAATCATGAGTCTCGTCATGGATAGCCGGTCTCCCCAGGAACCCAAACCGGATGCCGACAAAAACATCGCCATTCAACTCCTCAAGCTCCTTGCCCCTCCTGAAGACGCTGCCAATTTCGAGAATCGCTTGCGCGAAGGCGGCCTCGGTTATGGCGATCTCAAGAAAGCGCTCTTCGAGCATTACTGGAATTATTTCGAATCGGCTCGGAAAAAACGCGCAGAACTCGCCGCGAATCTCGATCATGTCGAAGCCATTTTGCGTGATGGCGCCCAGCGCGCTCATAACGTGGCGGACAAAGTCCTCCACCGCGCGCGAAAAGCCTGCGGGTTAGAGTAGATTGCAGTGTGCCCAACCAGATGAACCAAATTGCGGATTCCGAAAAGCTCGATCCCAGAGCTGAGCAATTCCTCACTCATCTGGCAACGGACCGTGGCGCGTCCCTGTACACCAGCCGAAATTATCGCCATGCCCTCGCGCATTTTTCCGCATGGCATAAAAACGAACGCAAAGCGCCGCCTCAATGGGAGAATCTCTCGCGCGAACTGTTCAGGGCTTATCTCCGATACATGGGCCGCGAACAATTCGCCCGCACCGCGATTCGCCTCAATTTCTCCGCCCTTCGCAGTTTTTATAAGTTCATGCTTCGGCAGGGAATTGTCGATTCCACTCCGCTAAAAAGCATCCTGTTGCCGAAGCTCGAGAAACGTCTGCCACGCTTTCTTACGGTCCAACAGATGATCGATCTGCTTGAGGCACCGCTCAAGGAACTCGGACTTTTGCAACAAAACGATGCTGCTCACGATGCTTCAATTTTTTACCGGGATCGCGCCATTCTCGAAACGATTTACTCCTGCGGGCTGCGTATCAGCGAACTCTGCGGACTCAGAGTCGAG
>JBQCGE010000597.1:0-3222 GCA_051955955.1 Verrucomicrobiota bacterium | reverse complement strand
AAGTATGCGCAGTGGTGCCTCAGCGCCACGGATGCGCCGCTGAAGAGCGGTTCAGGAAAGCTCTGATTATGAATGGCTAAGAAGAACTGGAGAATCGAGGCTTACTTCAGTTTTAGGAAGTTTTTCATGATCTGCCGACCGTTCTCGGTCAAAATGCTTTCGGGATGGAATTGTACTCCCCAGATCGGCAGCTCTTTGTGTCGCACACCCATGATTTCGCCTTCATCGGTTTCCGCGGTTATTTCCAGGCAATCGGGCATGCTCTTTCGCTCGATGACGAGTGAATGGTAACGGGTTGCGGGAAATGGGTTGGGCATCCCGGCGAATAAATCTTTTTCGTTATGTTTTACGGGAGAGGTTTTGCCATGCATCATCCGGTAATTCACGATTACATTCGCACCGAAGACATGGCCAATGCATTGATGGCCGAGGCAAACGCCAAAGATCGGCACCTTGCCTGCAAACCCTTTGATGATTTCGTTCGAAAGGCCTGATTCACGCGGGGAACAAGGGCCCGGAGAAACCAGGATGCGCTCGGGGCTTAGTTTTTGGGCCTGTTCCAGTGTGATCTGATCATTGCGATGGACTTCCATTTGCACCTTCAGTTCGCCCAGGTATTGCACCAGGTTGTAGGTGAACGAGTCGTAATTATCGATGATCAGGACCATGGCACGGTAAGCTAATACTGACCCTGAGAATTCGCCATTAAAAACCCGCAACTCGGGGCAGCAGAAAAACAAAATGGCACCAGCGTTGCTGGTGCCTGGGTAAATTAATATAAAATGGGGGATTAACGACCTCGGCGACCGCCACCGCCGCCGCCGTAATCACGACGACCGCCGCCACCGCCACCGCCTGGAGGGCGTTCTTCGCGAGGCTTCGCCACGTTGACGGTCACTGCACGGCCATCGATCGAGGAACCATTCAGCGCGTCAATTGCTTTTTGAGCCTCTTCTTCGGTGCTCATCGTGACGAACGCGAAACCGCGTGAGCGGCCAGTCATGCGATCGGTCATTAAATTCGCTTCGACAACTGTGCCGTGTGCGGCAAATGCGTCGTGCAAATCGTTCTCAGTGGTGTTGAAGGAAATATTTCCAACAAACAATTTATTATTCATGTGATCTTTAGAAGCGAAGAACCCCTGACTGTTCCCGACTACCGGGTTTCAAACCATCACTGAAGCAACCTCCACCTGACGATTCACCAAGCCTGAACTCTAACAACTCTCTAATTGAGGCAGAACAGTCGTATAAATTTAATCTTTGGCAAGCAAAAAATAATGGAATCTCCTGGCAGCAAATTAACCTTTGGAAGCTCCCTTGAGCTGGCGCTTATTGCCCGGACAAGACCGCTTGTTGAATGAGGCCACAAACTTCGGTGGATTCGTATTGCTCTTTTTGCAGCCATTCTTTGCGTGAAGCGATTACCATAGGATACTCCTTTTTATCCTCCGGCCTGCGCCCATGCGAACCTTTCACCAGGGTCGCATCGAGCGGGATGACATCCATCAACATGCGAAACCCGAGTTTTTTCTTCAGCAGTTTCAACCCGATTTTCACCATCGGCATTGAGATTTTGGGATCGAGAAAAAGCTCAACGGGATCGTATCCGGGCTTCCGGTGGATATCTACGCAGCGGGCGAAATCCGGAGCGCGTGAATCATCCAGCCAGTAATAATAGGTGAACCAGGAACGCGAATCGGAAATCGCGATCAAGTCGCCTGCGTTCGGGTGGTCAATGCCGTAAGCGGCCTTTTCCGCAGGCCCAAGGACTTGTTCCACGCCGGGGATCGAGCGGGTCAGGTCCCGCACGCGTTCGAGAAGAGAGCGGTCACTGACATAAATATGCGCGACCTGGTGGTCCGCCACGGCGAATGCCTTGCTCGCGCCTGCATCGAGCAGTTCCAGGCCGAGCTCATCCTTGATCGTAATCCAGCCTTCCCCGCGGAAGATGCGGTTCAAATGAATGGGATTGGAAACCTTGCTGATTCCATATTCCGAAAGGACAAGGATGTCGATATTGCGGGAGTCAAAAAACTGGATCAGCTTTCCGGCAATGGCATCAATCCGTTCAAAGTCGCGGGCAATCTCGGGATGATCCGGCCCGAGCCGTTGCAAGTTGTAATCCAGATGCGGCAAGTAAATCAGGCTGAGGCCGGGCTGGTATTTCGTTTCCACCCATTCCGCTGATTCCGCGATCCATTTGGAAACTTCGTCAGGCGCAAATTTTCCGCTGCTGCCCGCGCCGGGTCCCCAAAAAGCGGGGAATGGAAATTCACCCAGGTCCGCTTTGATATCGGTGCGAATGGAGAAGGGCTGGGTGTAGATATCGAAAACTTTGCGTCCATCCGCGGGGTACATTGGGCGCGGTGTAATCGAGAAATCCGCGCTCGAATACATATTGTACCACCAAAACAATTTCGCGCAAGTGAAACCGGGTTGAGTCCGGCGGATACTTTCCCAAACCTTTTCGCCGTGCACGAGGTGATTGGATTGTTTCCAAAACTGAACCTCGGCCATTTCCCGATTGTACCAACCGTTGCCGACAATTCCGTGCTCACCCGGGGTTTTGCCGGTCAGATAATTGGATTGCGCGGAGCAGGTGACTGCTGGGAATGTCGGTTCGATCAAAGAAGAGGCACCCCGTTTGATCAGTTGGTTTAAATTGGGTGTGTGGGGCCCAATGCAGGAGGGACTCAGCCCGACAATATTGATGACGGCGGTGCGATTCACGATTTTCGAACTGTTTACGCGGAAGCGCGTTCCTGCTCGACGTGATCGCGCGAGTAACGCGCCTCGAGTTCGTGAATGGACTCGAGCATCTCCGCTGCATCCACCTCGTGGACTTCGAACCCTTCACCGATTGCGCGCAGCAGGGTTATGGTCAATTTGCCGCCGAGGTGTTCCCGGAATTCTTCCAGGCCGTTCAACACGATCAATGAATTGTCCGAATCGGCATGCAAGAGTTCGTTGGAATAGATGTCGAAGCCGAGTATTTCCAGAAGCCGCAGAATCCGGTTTTCCGAAGCGGTATCGAGGTAGCCCATGCGTCGGGAATAAATCACGTCGAGCGCAATGCCGATTGCAACCGCCTCCCCGTGCCGAATCCGGTATTCGGAAAGTTGTTCGAGCTTGTGCGCCGCCCAATGTCCAAAATCGAGGGGCCTTGCGGAGCCGAATTCAAAGGGATCGCCGGAAGTCGCGAGATGGTTCAAGTGGAGTT
>JBQCGE010000596.1:0-4034 GCA_051955955.1 Verrucomicrobiota bacterium | reverse complement strand
CGATCCGGAAGGAAAACAGATTGAAAAAATTCCAGTTCCTGAAAATTGGACTGGCAATGTGACCTTCGGCGGACGTGATCATAATGTCCTGTTCATAACGGCCAGCACATCGGCATACACCTTGCAGATGAAAGTAAAAGGCGCCTACTAAAGCACGGCACACGGCTTGCGCTCCACGGCTTTTTTCCCGATAATTTCCCTATTCCATGCAGATAATTCGGTTTGATTTCATTAAGCCATACGCAATTACAGTAGTAACCGCGTTCTGCCTGGTGGCAAGTGCATCCCCCCTGCAAGCAGCGGTCGATTATTTGCGCGATATTAAACCGGTCCTGAAGGAGAATTGCTACAAGTGCCACGGCAGCTCGCAACAAAAAGGCGGTCTGCGCCTGGATACAGCGGAGAATGCGCTTAAGGGGGGCGAAGCGGGTCAAGTCATCACACCGGGCAAGAGCAGCGAGAGCGCGATCATTCCCATCTTGCAAGGCAAACACGATTCCATCCCGCGGATGCCTTACAAGAAAACCCCGCTTCCAACGCAGCAAATTGCTCAAATTGCCGCGTGGATTGATGGAGGAGCAATCGCGCCGAAAGATGAAGCACCTGAACAAGCCACGCTTTGGTAGTTTATCCCCCCGCGCCACCTTTCGCCCCCCAAGCTCGCTTCCGGAGAAACGCCCCGCAATCCCATCGACGCATTCATTTTAGCGCGCCTTGAAAAAGACAAAATTAAGCCTTCGCCCGAGGCGGATAAGATTACGCTGCTTCGGCGGCTTTCACTCGATTTAATCGGGTTGCCTCCCACAATTGAAGAGGTGCAGGAGTTTCTCTCCGATACCCGCCCGGATACCTACGAAGCGCAGGTGCATCGTCTACTTGCATCCGTTCATTTCGGTGAACGCTGGGGCCGCTGGTGGCTCGATGCCGCACGATATGCCGATTCGAACGGATACAGCATTGATTCACCCCGGCAGATTTGGAAATACCGCGACTGGGTGATCAACGCGATCAACAGCGACATGCCCTTCAATGAATTCGCCATGGAACAACTCGCGGGCGACCTGCTTCCCAATCCCACGCTCGATCAAAAAATCGCGACTGGTTTTAATCGGAACACTCAAATTAACCAGGAGGGCGGTATTGATCCTGAACAATTTCGTGTCGAATCGGTCATCGACCGGGTGAACACGTTCGGAACCGTTTTCCTCGGGTTGACCGTGGGATGCGCTCAATGCCACGACCATAAGTTCGATCCGATTTCGCAGAAAGAATATTACCAGCTCTTTGCCTTTTTTAATAACACAGGTCAGGACGGCCATGGTGATGGAGGCCCGCAGGGAGTGATGCATTTGCCAACTCCGGGCGAAACAGAAGCCAAAGCAAAAGTCGCGAAAGCAAAGGAAGAGCTGACTGCCTGGTTGAAGGCTCATCAGGACGACCTTCAAAAATGGGAAGCATCACTCGACCCGGAACATCGAAAGAAAGTAAATTCGAAAGTTGCCTCGGCGCTCAAAACAGATCCGGATAAGAGAAGCTTTGACCAGTTGCGGGAACTCTTTAACGCCTTTGATGGCAAAAACCCCGAGTTTAAAGAAAAAATCAGCCATCTCAGCCGACTTGAAAAAGCCGTGCCGAAAGCAATTACAACTCTGGTCATGCAGGAACTTCCTGAACCAAGAAACTCCACGATTTTAATCAAAGGTGATTTCACCCGCCCTGGAAAACCGGTTGAACCTGGAGTCCCAGGCGTACTCCACCCGCTCAAGCATTCCGGATCCTCACCAGCCAATCGCCTTGATTTAGCCCATTGGCTTGAGAGCCCGGATAACCCCATCACCGCTCGAGTCATTGTAAACCGCATCTGGCAGCAATATTTCGGGCGCGGCATAGTCGAAACCGAAAATGATTTCGGCACCCAGGGCGCAGCACCAACCTTTCCGGAATTACTCGACTGGCTCGCGACTGAATTCATGCACCCGAGTGAACCTGGCATTCCGGCATGGAGCATGAAGCACATTCATCAACTCATTGTGACCAGCGAAATTTACCGGCAAAGTTCTCATGCACGACCCGACCTCGACATGGTCGATCCAAATAATCACTTGCTCGCGCGCCAGTCTCGAATTCGGCTCGACGCCGAAATCATTCGCGACGCAGCGCTGGAGGCCTCCGGGCTTCTCTCGCACAAGATTGGCGGCCCTCCCGTTTATCCTCCGCAACCCGATGGCGTGATGAACCTGGGGCAGGTCAAAAGAGATTGGACTGCCAGCAAAGGTGCGGACCGATACCGTCGAGCTATTTACACTCATTATTGGCGCGCCACGCCCCACCCCGCCCTGGCCGTGTTTGATACGCCTGATTCCTTCAGCGCCTGCACCCGCCGGTTGCATTCAAATACCCCGCTCCAGGCTTTAACGCTGCTCAACGACACCCATTTTCATGAGTTCGCCGAAGCTCTCGGAGAACGCGTCATGAAGGAATCTCCCGCGGATCGAATTACCCGTCTTTTCGAATTTTGTGTTTCTCGCAAGCCAAGCGACCGCGAAGCAAAACGCCTCCAGCAATACCTCCACGCACAGGCGAACCTGCCGGAAAAAGAGCAATGGACCGCCATGGCGCGCGTCCTTCTCAACACCGACGAAATGATCACGCGAGAGTAGGCATTTTCGGCCGACCGTACTCGCCGGATGGGAATAAGGCATCGGGCAAAGATGCTCTCAGGCAACCCCCGAAAGAAACTTCAGGCGCTTCATCTCCCCCCCATTCTTGACGATACCTTTATCGGTTAGCACACTCCGAACGAGGGAAAAATGGTATTGAGCTGCTCAAATAAAATACCGCGGTCCGCTAAAACCGTTTCGCGGAAAAAATCTCCCGAAAACCCCAAAGCTACTGGCAATATGAGTATCGCACCGAGCGCGTTTCTGGATTCAACCCCTGCCCCCCCAATTCATGGACTTCCAAAAGCTGTGAGCGGCAGCACCAATCGGCTGCTTCATCCCCGGAAGGAGCATGTTTCTGAACCTTCCGCAATCGCACCCGGTAAAAATGGGCTCCCTCCACGCAGGCGGGACTTGAGTCCGGCTCTCCGCGAGAAAATCAAGGAGTTGATCCAACTTGCCCATGAGCAAGGCCATATCACCCGAGAAGACGTTCACGAAACTTTATCCACCGAACAATTTACCCCGGAGGACTTGCAGGAGGTGTATTTCAGGCTCCGCGTCCTGGAGATCGAAATTGTCGAACCGCCGCAGAACCGCGTCAAAACAAGCGTTGCGAAGGAGGACGAGGAAGGAGAAACCTCGGAAGGACTCGACGATCCGGTCCGCATGTATCTCAAGGAGATGGGCCAGGTAAAATTGCTGACTCGCGAGGAGGAAGTCGCAATTTCAAAAAAAATTGAGGAAGCTGAGCATGCAATCAAACAAACGATTCAGCAGTTCGGTTTCACCAGCAAGGAACATATCGCTCTCGCCGAAAAACTAATCTGTGATCCGCCCAAGGAACGTTTTGACCGGGTTATCCAGGATAATAAAATTCCGACGCGCGAAACGCACACGCGAACGCTGAAAAGGCTTCTAAAAAAATGCCGCGAGCTCGATTCTGAATTGGATGAGGAATATGCCCGGATTCAAAAACGCGGGGCCGGTCGCAAACCTAAAATGCCTCCTCGTTTCGAACAGCTCCAGCGGAGGCTTTCACAGCTTTACCCGCGCTTTTGTTTCAAGCAAAAGGTACTCGAAGAAATGGCGCAGGTCGCCGATAACGTGGCGGATAAAATCCAGCATTCCCTCGCAACTCTGAAGCAGCTCCAGAAAGCCCATAAAAGCTCACATAACCAGTCTCTCATCCAGGAGGAACATCATCGGTTGAAGTCCTTGGAATCGTTTGTCCGCATGCCGCTGGACTGTTTCATGGAAAAGTACATCCACCTCCAGGAGCACCGAAAAACTGCCATTGATACAAAGAACCAGATGGTCCAGGCCAACTTGCGATTGGTCATTTCCATCGCCAAAAAGTATACCAATCGAGGA